>DASZRP010000147.1:0-1909 GCA_035548895.1 Puia sp.
AGTATCGCTTCCCGTCAATGCGTACCCGCAACCGTCCGTCGCCATCCCCGGAGGTAAGCGGCAGAATCCGTTTCAACAGGCGATAGACCTTATTTTCTTCGAGGTTGCTGCCTTCATCTTTTTTTGCAAAGAACATGGTTAAGCCGGTATAGAGGAGGATGGCTCCAAAAATATAGAGCAGCCAGGAAAAACGCTCCACCAAAGCAATGCCTGCCGTAATGAAAATAATCCGGAAAAGAACGGCCAACATGATCCCGACCAGCAGCACGCGCGAGAAAAATTTCTCTCTCACGCCAAAAAAGGAAAAGATGAGAATGAATACAAAAATATTATCTATGCTGAGGCTCCATTCCATCAGGTAGGCGCTCAGGTATTCCAATGCGATGACGCGGTTTTCCTCGAACCAGAGAAAGACAAAAAAGGCCATGGCCAGCAAAACCCAGAAAGCGGTCTGCCAGATCGCTTTACCGATCGTCATCACCGATCCTTTTTTGCTGAGCAGTCCCAGATCAAAAACAAGCGCCAGGACCAGGGCGACACTAAAAACCAGGTAAACGATCTGTGTATGCGTCAAGGATCAGGAATTTTAACAATTAGGATTGAACAGGGCTGCTGTACTTTTTCTTTCTGATGAAATGAAAGACAACACCGCACAAAATGATAACCAATAACGGGCAAACGATGTTTACAAATTGCCAGAAAGTTCTTTCCGAATCCGTCTTCTCCGGATCGAGCAGGCGCAACGTGTAATCTTTCGATCTGGCCTGCATAATGCCCGAAGGATTGGTACAATAATCCACGCAGTTCTCCAGGAAATCCATGTTGGCGAATGTGTAGTTGATATCCTTGCTGTATCCCAGGGGAAGCGGGCCCTGCTGGCCTACCTCGTTCATCACGACATCGGCATCCGCACAAACAATAACACGGGCTGTTTTCTCTCCCTGCTTTAAAAAAGGTTCATGATAAAGTCTTTCCAAACTATCAGCCAATGAAGGAAGAACCCGGTTCGCATACAGGGAACTGAATTTGCCCTCTAACAATACGGCAACCGGCACATCGGATTTGTCGAACTCCCGCGGATCGGCGGCTGTTTTAATGCTCTCTAAGGTAATCATGGCCGGCGTCGACACCGTACGCGCATTCGGTGAGCTCTGCAGCAATATTGATTTCCTGATACCGGGCGCTTTTACCGTATCGATCGAGTTGGCGAACCGGGAGAATACCGGGTCCAGGTTCTTCGAAATCGGGCTTGAGGGATTGCCATCCAGCAAGGGATAATACGGCCAGGGCAACAATTGAAACTGGGGCTTGCCACCCTGGGACCCCACCACCAGGTTTATACTGGCATTCTGCATATCCTCCACCAGGTCCTGGTTAACACGCACCCCATAATGGAAAAAGAGATCATCCAGGTTGAGGCCCCTGTCGTAGGCAACCACTTCCCGGCTCACCTGCAGGCTGTCGGATTCCGCATGCAGGTTGTCGATCATGCAAATGAGACTGCCGCCCCGCATCACAAACTGATCGAGCTTGCGCTTCTCATCGTCCGAGAACTTTTCAGACGGCTTCACCATGATCAGGGTGTTCAACTGATGCGGTATCACCGGTACGCTGTCGAGCCGGACGATGCCGAACCGAAAGTTCTCCCGCAAATACTGGATCAGGCTGTAGACCCTGAAATCGAGCGGTTCACCATTCCCCAGCAGATAGCCGACGGCGGGCAGCGTATCCCTGATCAGTTTGTCGATGGCATTGGCGAATTTGTATTCCAGCAGGGTTTCTGCATTGACATATAACTGCTCCGGCGATTGTCCCTCGCGGCTCCGTTGAACCCCCTTGAGCAGGTCGACCGGGAAAATGCGGTTCCTGTATTTGACCATGGCAGCCGGAATGACGATCCGCTGCGACT
>DASZRP010000148.1:0-9192 GCA_035548895.1 Puia sp.
AATAGCGCGGCTAAGGCGACCAGTTTCAGAAAATCGCCGGAGAGCAGGGCGACGATCCGGCTAACGTCGGCACCCAATACCTTGCGCACGCCGATTTCCTTCACACGCTGGCTGATGGCAAAAGCTGAAAGGCCAAAGAGACCCAGGCAGGCAATGAAGATCGCAATGCAGGAAAAGAGAATAAAGATGGTCCCCTGCCGCTGTTCGCTTTGGTAAAGCTGATCGAACTTATCGTCGAGGAAGCTGAATTCATAAGGAGTTTCCGGCAGTAAAGAATGCCAGGTCTTTTCCAGATAGGCCAGGGCCTGATGGATATTTGTACTGCTGAGCTTGATCGAAATATTATTGTAGAACTGGGTTGCGGGTGAGCGCATGATCAGCACCAGCGGCACGATCCGCTGATGCATGGACTCGAAGTTGAAGTCGTTGAGAACACCAATAATATGCCCCTGCTGATCGCCGTATTTGAATGGTTTCCCGACGGCTTCGGCCGGTGTTCTCCAGCCAATGGCCCGCATGGCCGATTCGTTGATCACGAAACCGGCCGTGTCTGTTTTATAGTCCCTCGAAAAATTCCTTCCGCTCAACAAAGGAATATTATAGGTGGGCACGAAATCATAGTCCACATTCACCATTTTGATATCGGCGGTTACAGGTCGTAGTGAGTCGCCGATAAAGGTCGATGCGCCGGATGCGTCTAAGAGCCTGCCTGTGGGAATCCTCGACGAACGGGCAACGTCTTTGAAGGCGGCATTCTGCAGCAGGGCGGTTCGGAAAGCCTCATAATTTTTTTCGATATCGCTGCTATAAGGCACAATGATGACCCGTTCCCGGTCGAAGCCCAGCGATTTGTTTTGCATATAATGCAATTGCTGGAATACGATGGCCGTGGTAATGATCAGGATGATGCTGATCGAGAACTGCGCGATCACCAGCACTTTCCGGAAGGAGATGCCGGCCCCTCCGGTTTTAAATAATCCCTTCAGGGTTTTCACCGGCTGGAAGGAAGACATGAACAGCGCGGGATAGATGCCGGAGAGCGTGCCTATGACCAGCGGAGTGAGGATCAGGGGAACGATGATCTGCCACTGCATCAGGGTATTGAAAGAAAGCTCCTGCCCGGAGATCTTGTTCAGCCAGGGCAGGCCAAGGGCAGTGAACACTAAGGCAATGATCAGGGCGATCAGGCTGATCAGCACCGATTCGCTCAGGAACTGGATCACCAGTTCCTTCTTTCTGGCGCCGATCACCTTGCGGATCCCGATCTCTTTCGCACGCAGCACGGAGCGCGCGGTGGAAAGGTTCATGTAATTGATGCAGGCGATGAGCAGGATGAACAGCGCGATCAGGGAGAATACATATACCCGCGTAATATCGCCGTTGGGCTCTGCTTCGTAGTCGAGTTTGGAATGGAGATGGATATCCGTCAGCGCCTGAAGGTTTAGTTTGGTATAGCGCGAGGGCTTGTCGCCGTTAGTCTTCGGGTCCATATGCCGGTCAATAAAGGCCGGGAACTGCGCGATCATCTGCTGAACCGGATAATGCTCCGGCAGCAGGATATAAGTGAAAAAAGAATTGTTGCTGAAACTGGTGCGCAGCCTTTCGGCCCCGTACACCGCCGTATCGTTGAGCGTAGAGAAGGAGACCAGGCCCTCAGGATGCATGTGGGCGTTGGCGGGATAATCCTGGTAAATGCCCGTTACCTTCAGATCGAACTGGTTGTCGCAGCGAATGGTTTTATCGAGCGGATTTTCATTGCCGAAATACTTTCGCGCCATCTCCGGGGTGAGCATTATGGAATAGGGTTCGCTGAGCGCCGTAGCGGGATTGCCGGCTAACATTTTCACCGTGAACACGTCGAACAGGTTCTTATCGGCGAAATAGACGTTCTTTTCATTGAACAGCGCTTCGTGGTAGCGCATGGGGATCGGGCCGGTCTTCAGCAGACGGGTCATTTTCTGGATATCCGGGAAATCGTTGGTCAGGTAGGGACCGAAGGCAGGAGCGATGGTACCCAGGTTCAGGGACACTGCGCCATCTTGGGTATTGAAGCTCCGCGTTACGCGATAGATCCGGCTCGCCCGGGTATTGTATTTATCATAGCTCAGTTCATTCAGAATAAAGGACAGGATAAGCAGGCAGCAGCACATGCCGAGCGCCAGGCCGAAGAGATTGATGGCCGAAATGAAGCGATACTTCATCAGGTTGCGCATCGCTGTTTTAAGATATGTCCTGATCATGATTGTTCGTTTTATGGATGAACGCAGATAATGTGCCAGTGCGCAAAAGGGTGATATTCAGCAATTATCAGAATAACCCGGTTCACCGGTCGTCCGGTTTCGATACAGGGCTGTTTCGATTTCGATATAGTAATGACGGATGACCGAAACCCTTGTTGCACCTCCTTTTGAAACCCGGATTGTTATTAATACATTTACCGCGATTGACCGATCCTTTAATCCGGAAACAGCATGACCACTCCGCAAGTCAGCGTCCTCATTACCGCGTTCAACAGGGAAAAATATATCGGGCAGGCGATTGAAAGTGTGCTGGCTTCCTCTTTTGGAGATTTCGAGCTGATCGTTGTCGATGACCACTCGACAGATCGTACCGTGGAGATCGTGCGGGAATATATGAAGCGCGACCTGCGGATCAGTTTATTTGTGAATGAGCAGAATCTGGGCGACTATCCGAACCGGAACCGGGCGGCAGGCTATGCTTCGGGGAAATATCTGAAATACGTTGATTCCGACGACCTGATCTATCCCTGGGGATTGCAGGCCATGGTTGACGCCATGGAACGGTTTCCTAATGCGGTCATGGGGATCAGCGCCCTGGAAAGGGATCTTTCCCAGCCCTTTCCTTTTGAGCTTTCACCCAGGGCTGCTTACGAATATAATTACCAGGGTCCGGGACTTTTCGACCGGTCGCCGCTCGCCACGATCATCCGTAAAAAAGCTTTTGATGAATCGGGAGGCTTTCCTCCGCTTCGCATGGTGGGTGATATTTCGCTGTGGCACCATCTTGCTGCCAGACATCCGGTGGTAGTCATGTCGGAAGGGTTGGTATGGAACCGGCTGCACGATGAACAGGAATGGGTTCATTACAGTAAATTTTTGGCGGAATATGAGAAGATAAGGCGCCAATATCTCCTGGCCGAAGATTGCCCGCTGGACCCGCAGGCGGTGAAGACCATTCTCCGGAAGCGGCGCCTCAACAATAGCCGCGACCTGGTACAGGCCTTTGCCCGGTTCAACTTAGACGAGTCTAAAGAGTATCTCAAAATCGCCTGGCTTTACCGATGAACCGGAGGTTGAAGCCTGTCTGAAACTTTGAGGAAGCTTGTATAAGACATGGATAGACGTAGGATGACGCAGGATTGCGCAGGATGAGGGAAGTTCGTTTTGATTTTCAGCTTATTAATCACCCGAAAATAGGGCTCTTAGTCGCCCGGAATGGGCTCAAATGCATCGAAAATGGGCTCATGGGTATCAATAATGGGCTCATTAGTGTGGCCTCGCCAGGAATCGAACCTGGATCTGGAGCTTCGGAAACTCTTATACTATCCATTGTACTACGAGGCCCTGAATAAGAACGGAAAGATAGCGCAAACTATGCGCCGGAATCCCCTTACGGGGCCGCAAAACTAAGCTTTATTTGATCAATCCAGGCACATTGCTGCTGAAGATTTTAACCGCTATGGCGAGCAGGATCACCCCGAAGAATTTGCGGATGGCCAGCATGCCTGCCTGCCCCAGGATGCGCTCGATATAGTTCAGCGATTTCAGTACCACATAGATGATGATCAGGTTCAGCAATACCGCTACCAGGATCGTCCAGTGATTGTAATTGGCTTTTAAAGAAATGATCGTGGTGAGCGTGCCCGATCCGGCGATCAGCGGAAACGCGATCGGCACCATGACGCTTGTCTGTCCATCCTTCTCGCTTTTGAAGAACTCGATGCCGAGTATCATTTCCATGCCGAGAATAAAGATGACGATAGAGCCGGCCACAGCAAAGGAATGCGTCTCCACGCCCAGCAGCTGGAGCAGGGGTTCACCCAGGTAAAGAAAAATGATCATCAGCGCGCCGGAGATCAGGGTGGCGCGAAGCTCGGGAATGCCCCCCATCTTTTTCTTGAGAGAAAGCAGCAGCGGAATAGAGCCCACGATATCGATTACCGCAAAAAGGGTAAAGGTCACCGTGAGTACCTCGTCGAGATGCATTTTGCTTTTTTATAAAATTAGCGAAAGTAGATGACAGATGACAGATGGCAGATGACAGTAGTCTATCGCCGGTCATCTGCCATCCGTCATCACAAAGATCACAAAGAAAGATTCACCCCAGCCATCATATTAAACCGCTTGCTATTATAGCCATAAACATCGAAATACTGCTGGTTGGTCAGGTTCTGCAGGTCAGCGAAGAGGCGTACATGCGGAAACTGGTAAGCAGCGAAGAACCCGATAGTATAGTAGTGCGGCATCGGATCGGGACCGATATCATAAGTTCCCTTGGGACGGTCACCGACATATTTAAACGAAGGCGTCAGCGTCAGGTGCTCGACCGGCGTGATGCTTAAACTGCTGTTCACCGTAAAATTGGGACGACGATACAGGTTCTTTACTTTAACGCCATCCTCGATCCCTTCGCCATCCACGAATGCAAAATTGTTATTCCAGGTGGCGGCTTTTCCAAGCCTTGTACTGCTTTCGATCTCGAACCCATAATCATGCTGCTTGTCGCGGTTGATATAGTATGACGCGAAAGTATTCGGATCGGTATAGAAAATGATCAGGTTGCGGCTGTCTCTTTTGAAGGCGGCGATCCGGAAGGAGGAACCGGTTTCATCCGTTTGTGTCTGCAGGCCGAACTCATAGGTCACGCTGCTTTCAGGTTTCAGGTCACGGTTGCCATATTCACTATATAATTGATACAGCGAAGGGATTTTATAACCCGAAGAAATATTCAGGAAAAGCCGGCTGCGTTCGCTTACCACATAAGACGGATTAATGGTATAGGTGAGATTATTGCCGTAGATCGAATGGTGGTTCACCCGGAGGCCGGCCTCGAAGTTAAATCCGTGCAGGTCGGTGATCAGGTAAGAAGCGTAGGCAGAGAGCTGGTTATTATGTGCGCTGTCGCTGCCCAGTTTTGTGCTGTAAGGGCCAAAGCTGCCGAGACTGTAATATGACTGATCCGTATTCTGATCCAGGAACTGAACCCCACCCACCAATTGCATGCTGGCGTTGAAATGATAATTCACATACGACTCTGCCGTGATGTTGCGCGCAGCATAGCCGCCTGTTGAAAAATAGGCGTAGGGACTGGAACGGTCCGTGCTGTCGTCGGTAAAATACCGGTTGGCCTTTTGATAGCTCGCAAGGGTATTCCAGACCAGCTTGTCCTTATGATAATTCAGGTAGACCGCGCCGAAGTTGTTTTTGTTCTTTCCCGTATAGTCCTTGTCGTCGGTGAAAGCGCCGGCATCGAGGTCGTAATGATAATCGCTCAGGGTACCCAGCAGTTTCACATTGAAATGATCCGTGAAATCGTATTTCAATTCTCCCTGCAGGTTGTTCTGCGAGAAGCCGTCCTTGTCGAATCCCTGGCTGCCCGTGCTGTCGTAAGCGGAGGAGAAGCCCCCGCTTTTCTGGTAGTTGTATTGCAGTTTATAAGAAAGCTTGTTCACCGTGCCATTTACCCCGCCGCCGGCGCGCAGGGTGTTATACGTCCCGTAGCTGAAGCTTCCGTTCGCGTTCAACGGTTTGCCTTCCGGTTTCTTCAGGAAGATCTGCACCACACCGGCAACAGCATCGCTTCCCCAGAGGGTGCTCTGTCCGCCTTTGAGGATTTCGATGCGGTCGATCTGCTCTAAGGGAATACTGTTCAGGTCGAACGTATTGCTGATCTGCGAAGGATCGGAGACAGGCACGCCGTCTACCACGATCAGCAGGTTGCCGGCATCGGCTCCGCGGAAATAGTTTTCGATGTTAGTGCCCATGGTGTTGTTGGCACCCACCAGCATAAAGCCGGCCTGGTTGTTCAGCAATTCGGTCAGGGTATGACCTGCGTTGTTTTGAATGGTTTTTGAATCGATCACCGTGACGATCTTGCCCGTTTGCGATTGCTTGATATCGGTTTTTGAAGCGGTGACGACCACTTCGTCGAGCGATTTGACTTTAGTGGTATCGGTTTGCGCGTTGGCGATACCAGCGCTCAGTGTGACTAACAGGAAGCAGTAAGTTTTTTTCATGCTCATTCTTCAGTTTAAATGCATTGGTTAGGAAGAATAAGCTTCCAATGAAATGAGTCGAAATGTAAGTTTTTGGAACTGGTGTCGCGAAAACCTGCATCTCCGGCCTTTCACCCGAAAGCTCGTGATAAAAAATCTGACTGGCAGGTCTTCTGGCTTGTTTCCGTTTACCGCCTTCCCATCCCGGTTGAACCGGGACAGTGGCTGAAGGATAAACGCTTGGGCATGGCCCGTGAAACTTACAGCTACGGGGATAGCGCCGGTCTTGCACCGGACTTCCCTTTTAACCCCTTTGTGGGGACCAGATCGGCTGCAAAGGTAATGGAGCGTGGTGATTTTTGGAGAGAAATTTGGGAGTGGGGTTTGATTGCGGAAATCTGATATTGTGACAGCCAATCAATCATTCATTCTCTCAATCATTGTCAATTATCTCTTTTACTTTTTCTTCCAATACTTTCTGATCAGGTAAATACAACTGATATTTTGAAACAACAATCTTGTTGGTAAGTCCGCCAGTCGCATATTTTACGGTAAACTCATGCTTGTCTGCTACAATGATAATTCCTATTGGTTCGTTGTCACCTTCGGTGTTTTCTTCTTCTTTAAAATAGTTCAGGTAAAGATTCATCTGTCCGATGTCTTGATGCTTTACCTTTTTTGTTTTCAAGTCAATGAGAACAAAGCATCGCAATATTCGATGATAAAAAACAAGGTCAATGAAATTATGTTCATTGTCAATGGTAATTTTAAACTGTCTTGCAACAAAGGAGAATCCTTTGCCAAGCTCTAAAAGAAATTTCTGCAAGTTGTCAATAAGTCTTTTTTCAAGCCCCCGTTCTTTAATCAGGCTGTCTTTGGGTAATTCAAGGAATTCAAACACATAGGGATCTTTTACGGCATCTTTTGGAGATATAATTTCATGTCCTTTTTCTGCCAATGCCAATACATCTTTCTTGTCTTTGCTTAGTGCCAATCTTTGGAATAATGCAGAATCAATTTGTCGCTTCATTTCCCTGAAACTCCAATTTTCTTTGATTGTTTGTTTCTCGTAAAAATTTCTTGCCAAGTCGTCTGAAACAGTCAGTAGTTCGGCATAATGGCTCCAGCTCAATTTTCCAGACACTGTCTGGAAAATTGGGTATTTGAGGTAAAACTGCCGACAAAGATAGATGTTGCTTTTACTGAAACCCTTGCCATACTTTATTTTCAGGTCTTTTGCCAGGTCTGTCAGCAGGGAGCTGCCATATTCGGCTTTTTCCTTTCCATGCTGTTCGTATTCAACAATATGTCTGCCAATTTCCCAATTGGCTTTCACCAACTCAGTATTGATGGCTTTGATAGCATTCTCCTTCGCCTTCTGTAAGGTTGCCCCAATATTGTCAAGTAGCTCTTTGTATTTTGTTTTTATTGGATTCATCTCTTTGCTTGCCTGCAACACATAAATATAAGCTATCCGTTATCTTGAATGACGAACATATTAGATGTATTGCCTGTTCTTAGTACAGATAACTTCGATCCGGTATGCCCCGTGGCCTACTAGTGGGAGTTCTCCCTGCCCTTACTCCCCGAAATAGTCAGCCCCGCATAATAATTCACACCGGGCGCGGCATTGTAGAAACGGCCGCCGGCTGCGTTGATGTCATTGCCGAGACTGTATTTCGCATTCAGTGCATTGTCAATGCCGGCAAAGAAGGAGATGCCCAGTTTTTTTATCGCGTGCATTTCATATCCGATCTTTCCGCCGACCAATTGGTAGGCTGCTGCCCAGGCGTCGTTGGCATCGTCGAGCGGCAGCTTGTCGCTGTAGTAATAGGTAAGGTGCAGTGAGATCCCGACCTTGCTGAGCAGATCGATTCCTCCGCTTACCGTATTGTTGGCCACGCCCGGCAGGTGCCTGCCGGCATAGCTGACATCGTCCTTCTGAAAATCATCATAAGTGAACTGGTCGAGCGTATAGGCAACCCAGAGCCTCGCGCTGGTGAGTGCCGCGCCCGGCGAAGCGAGCAATTGATAGGAAACCTGCGACTCCAATCCCTGCTGTTTGGTTGAACCGGCATTGATATAGTAGTCCGACCCCGATGAATCCTTGCGCACCACGATGGCCTGTTTCACCTGGAAATAGAAGCCAGTGACCTCCGCATAAAGGCGTTGACCAAAGAAACTGCCTTTCAGCCCGGCTTCATAATTAACACCCTGTTCGGGCTGCAGATCAGTATTGATGCTTTGGTTCGAAGGCAGTATTTCGGCTACAGCTGGGGGTGAGAATCCCTTGGATACGCTGGCATAGGCCAACAGGTCGCGGGTGATCTTCTTTGCGAGCGCAAGGCGCGGGGCAAGCTGGTTGCTGAATTTTTTATTCCGGGGAATGAACCCGGGGATTGAAATGCGGTCGATACCCACAAATGATTGATTGTAACTCGCGCCGGCCGTAAGCTGCCAGCCTCTCCCGAATTGCAGGTCGCCCTGCGCGAAGGCAGACCAGGTCCAGGTATTGATATTGTCGTTGGTCTGCACCGTATCAGGTGAACCGTTCCGGTTCCCAAAGTCCTCCGTCTTGAAAAATCCTTTCTGTCCCTCGCCGCCAAAACTGAGCTTGAAACCATCGAGCTGATAGTTGAAAAGCGTTCTGCCGCCGAAATGCGGTTCATTCCTGATCTCGTAGTTCCTGAAAGTCGGATTGAGATAATTCGTATAGGCGCCATAGAAGCTGCTGGTGTTTTGCCAGTGTTCATCAAACTGATAAACGTGCTTGATCGCCGCCATGAAGGTTTTCTGATAGATGGCCGCCTTTGCCTGATCGGCCGAAGGATTGCCTCCCGCCGCAGGCCGGGATTGTTTGGGATTATTATTGTATTCCGTCAGGGTCAGCGCCCCGGGTGTCTGATAGTAGAGATCGCCGTAAGAGGCCAGGCTGCTCAGCGTTTTTTTATCGGTGT
>DASZRP010000149.1:0-13062 GCA_035548895.1 Puia sp.
CGACTTAAAAAGGGAGATATTGTGTTAATGGATTGCGGTTGCCTGGTGGAGGGGTACAATTCGGATATCACCCGGACAATTGTTTTTGGGGATGAACCCACTAAAAGACAGGCAGAAATATGGTTGCTTGAAAAAGCGGCCCAGGCAGCGGGCTTTGCAGCTGCAAAACCCCGAACGCCTTGCGAGGCAGTAGATGCTGCCGCTCGTAAAGTAATAACCGATGCAGGTTTTGGCCCGGGATATAAATTACCCGGACTGCCTCATCGTACAGGCCATGGTATTGGCATGGACGGCCATGAATGGGGTAATATGGTAAAAGGCAATAAGCAATTGTTGGAGCCGGGTATGTGTTTTAGTATTGAACCGACTATTGCTATTGTCGGCGAATTTGGTGTGCGGTTGGAAGATTGTGTTTATATGACGGAAGAAGGCCCGAAATGGTTTTCCCAGCCCAGTACATCTATTCATGAACCATTTGCGTAGGGGCGACGAATAAATTCCCGACTTTTTGTTTGCTGTTTGGGCTCGGTTTCAGCGGACGAATAACGCCGGGCAAAAACTAAGAGGCCCTGGTAGAAACCAGGGCCGGTAAAAAACTACTACTGCTAGGTGAAAACAAACTAACGAATTGAATGATTTATACGTGAGCAACGATCAGGTGAAGGTAGATATGACAAATACGTTAAAATTCAGTTTCGGTTCTTATTTCTATAGTTAACAGTTAAATGATGAATTCCCTTGCCAGCCGCCCTAATGCTTCAGCAAGTAGGCTAATCCCACATTGAAGTTTATCGAGCTGACGTTGTTTATTCCAAAGACTTCCGCCTTATTGGTTGAATATTTGTACCGTACGCTGGTATACAACCCCCAGGGATTATCCTTGCGGAAATGGACAACGGTCCCTATTTCAGGAATGGCCGTAAAGCCCCAGTTTTCATTCGTCGTTTCGTACACGTTATAATAGATGTTCTGTTCACTATACTGGGCTCCGAGCCCTAATTTGACAAAAGGAGCGAATATGCTTTCTGTGTGAAAATAATGCACTGCATATAAGGTCATCGGGAGCGTATGGATATATTTATACAGGTCGGTGGTTGCCGCTCCGCCCGGATACTCATAGGTTTTGGTCGGGGCGTATTGGTAATAATTATTCCATCCGAGGTCGAAGCCGACGGCGAGATCATCTTTAATGAATTTTCCGTAGCCGATATTGAAGCCCAATGCGGAAAAATTAGTTATAAAATTATTTCCCACGGGAACGCCAAATTCCCAGTTAACATGAAAATCGCTGGTGCCTCTTTGCTGAGCCATCCCGGCGACTTGTATAAAGACCAGTATGATCAGGAATATCTTTTTCATTTTCTTCTTTTTAGGAGTAAGGAAATTATTGTGCTTTAATATAGGGTGACTGCAAAAATCCCTGTTTGACAGTGCGGACACATTGGTCGACAATAAAGCTGGTGCTGGAGCCGATCTGTCCGTTCCCGACAATATTCCAAACGATATTGATCTTTCCGATATGATCAGAAGCGTCTTTCAAATCAGCCATGTCGATAATAATTGTTCCCGTCGACACCGCCACCGTATAGTAATACGGGTACCAGTAACCCCATCCGCCGCAATAACCCCAGTAGCAAGGGCTTCCCCAGCCTGGATATCCCCACCAATAGCCGGGCGGGATCGCATAGATCGTCGTATTTTTAAGACCCACCAATTGTATTCCGAGATCGGGATTTGAATGAACGTCCACCCGTTGATAACCGGCGGCTGTCATTTGGTTCACTACTTCCTGAATGATTTGCTGGGCGCCGGCATCATACCAAACAGAATCCTTCGGATCATTGGTAACGACCTGGATGGTGTCTCTAACTGCAAATGTCCGGTAAGATGTAAAATCAGCTGTTGTATCATAGTTGGTCAGCACTACAAAATTCGAAGATAGGTCGTCGAGTGGCGGTAGATTTTTACATGCCGTCATGGCCAGGACGAAAAGAGCCAGGAGGAAGACAATTTTTTTCATAAAGTTTCCATTTACATTTAAGAAGAATTAATCAGCAACAAACTTAGCGTGGACGACAAATAGATATACTGCTTCCTGCCACTTAACGGATAAATTCAGTGGCCATTTAACAGTATCATGTGCGGGTAATTGCCAGGAGTCTGTTAGCGAATCGATGGTTTTAATGCATGTCAGATTAAATCGCAAGCGCACCGAGTTCGGCAACCACTTTGGTTGCCAGGTCATCCTGCAGTAAAAAGATATCGTTGGGAATAAATTTTCTGTCGTACATCTGGCTCCAGACCAACTGGTTGGTTTTCGTACGGATCAATTGCAGATAGACCCGGAGGTTTTTATTCACGACCTGCACGTCTCCGGCAACCAAGAATTTTGCACCCAGGGATGAAGCGATTTCTTCCACGGACATATGCTTTTCGGACATGCCCTTCGTGGTGCAATAGGCCACCACCGAAAAATCTTCAATGCTCATCAGGGCCTTGCTCAATTGAACGGCCAATCCATCTGTAAAGACCGATTCGTTTTTCTCTTTACGGCATTTGAATGGGAGTATGCCTACCGTAATCGATTTCCGCGAGGACAGCATGCGAGACGGTGCATCATCTTCGTTATTGTCGAAGGTTGGCACATAAGAGCCTTTTGGTATCGATATGCGGATGGGGTCCAGCAACCCTTTTTGCCCATAATAGAAATTTAATGCTCTTCGAAGCCTGCCGGCATGTATGCGTACGATGCCGCTGTCCTGGGGCTTGAAATCGAGCGGCTTGTTTAATACCTTGATGGCGATGGTATATTCTTTCAATTTGTTGGTGTTCTCCTCGAGGGTTTCACCGACGATAAAGAGCAGGAATCGCTTGAGGATGTCCGAGCTGTCGAAGATGGGATCGGTAACAATCTTGTTCAATTGGCGCCTGATGGCGTCTTTTGAAAAACTGGTTTCGGATAAGACAGGTTTTAGAGCTATCATGGTTTGATATTTGAAGGTTATTAGGGGTACATGATATAGCTGCAAAGAAATCCCGGCGGCTGGTTTCCGATAATGTTCGTAGGGGATAGAAAATGTACTAATCGTGCCTTTATAAGCCTGGTGAAGATCGGAGCAGGGCCTGGGAATTTGACAGGCGTCTATGCGAAAAGCTTGCTCCAACCCCGTTCGGTTGGCTTCTTCGATGAATTCCGGTAGTTTTAGATAAAACCGTGCGTTTCGTAGAGATACGGCGCGAATTGAGGGTCTATTTATGTTCAACCCGCATGCCAATTAAAATCATCCCCGTTGAAAACAGCCGGTAACCTGATGATTCTTAGCCTCATAAATATTTTCACACCCAAGTATTCTGAGTTGGTAACAGATCGATTGTTTCACGAAATTTGAGTGAAGTCACGAAATTTCGTGAGCGGTTCTCTTAGCTTTCTTTCCCGACTCTACAGGAAAACATTTAGTCCTGACAACAAGCCAATCTTCAATGCCCGGGTCAGAATATAAAGGAATATAATTCCATTTCGAGGTCTTCAATTGCCCGTTCATATTCAACCATGGAGCCCTCACTCTCGTTAAGAGACTTTCTAAATCGTTTCAATGATTCTATGCACGCCGAATAATCCTGGCAGAGTG
The DNA here is from genome assembly GCA_035548895.1 of Puia sp. GTDB lineage: Bacteria > Bacteroidota > Bacteroidia > Chitinophagales > Chitinophagaceae > Puia. Next base: position 3,630 of record DASZRP010000149.1, read on the forward strand.
TCCTGAAATCCTCGTTTTCATGGAACAGCTGCTCAATGCGCTTTTCCTGCCGGGGAAATTTTTTCATGATCAGGTCTAATATTTCGGCGTGAGATTTCATGATTAAAAGAACTCATTGCGTGAGATTTTCAAAATAGATCAATTCATTGGGCAGTGTGTTGGGTTTCCCATTGTCTTACCTGAATACGGGCCTGGTCAAACAAACGCTGGTAATTGCCTTTAAGCAGTTTTTGTTTGGCAGAGGGGGTAAGTTTTGAGAAAAGGGGCGCGTATAGATTGTAGACTCTCAAATAATTTTCCTGGCTGGCCGGCGCCACTTCGTCTGTCCCGAAAAGGAACCGATCGGGATACTTGTTGATCAAATCGGCGGTTGCCTGGACGGATTGGGGGGTGGCCACAATATATTTCGCCACTTCGTCCCAGGATATATCGATGCTGACATGACGTAGCGTACTATCGGAGAGGGCCAGCTCCAAAAGTCTTAGCTGGTCCTCGATAGGTTGCACCACCCGGCCTAATCCGCAGTGTGCCCAAATGATATGGGTGTTGGCGTGACGCTGAAAAAGATCCCGCAATTGCCTTAATAGATAAGGTTCCTGCCCGGCCTTCGGGAATGGCATATCGACATCATTGTGAATGATGACGATCAATCCTGCTTCTCCCGCAAAGTTCAATATTCTGTCCAGTGCGGGGTTGGTTAGTGAAGCCGGACCTCCGGCAATTTTTGAAGAAACGAATTCTTTATGGATAGAAAATTCTCCGATGCCGCTAAAGACGCCGGGGAATAACCGGAGTACCCGTTTAATATGATCAACGGCGTACATATCCGCCGGATTAAATCCGGTGATCATGGGGTCAAAACGTTGCTGTTCGGATTTCGACAACGATTTATAAGTCATGGCGATGTAGGCATCGGTAAATGAATAGTAATATAAAGGAGCGTCTGAGGCCAGGTAGTAGGTTGGCGCGAAATTCCCGCTATTTTCAAACGACCACTGTTGCTGCAGCGGGATACCAAACAGGGTGGACCGTCCTACCTTATTTCCCATGATCTGGAGGAAGCGATGGATGTCGATCCCTTCCTGCACATAGTTGGTGAGGTGAAAATGCGAATCATAAAACCAGGAAGTATCTGTTTTTGCCTGCGATCGGGAGCAAAGCGGAAGGATCAATAGCCCGAGCAGTATCTTATATGCAAGTCGCGCCAGCCTTGCATATAAGTGATTTATGGTTCCATTCGGTTTCATGTTTTTTGAATTAAATGGTGTCTCCGAAACCAGGTTAAAGAATAATATCGCTTCCTACCGTGATGGTCGGCCCTGTTTGTCCGGCAGTATAGAGCCCAAACGTTCCTCCGGCTCCGGATTTATATATATAGTCGACCTGTACATTCAACCTCCAGCTTCTGCTTTTCATTGGATAGACGTTTACGCCGCCGCCTGCTTCCCAGGGTCGCCGGCCCCATTGATCGAATACATAGGAATGGATAGCGTAAACATTCAGGATCCGGGGTACCACCATCTTGTAGATCTGCAAGCTGTAGGCATAATCGTTGATCCTGCTGATCGGCAGCGGCCCGTCAGCATCGAATTTTGACAACGTGCGGCCGTAAACTTCGGCCTGAATGCCAAATCCACGGTACTTCATACCCAGGTCAACCGAAAACATATCATAGTTTGCTTCCTGCACGGTTACGTTATTAGCCAATGAGCCGGTTTGGAAGAAAAGAACGCCATCAGTGTTGCGGATCTGGGTCTCATCGGGCGCAGGGGGGCCGGTTTCATTAAACCGGTTTTCGCGACAATGGGTATAGCTGACACCGAAGCGGGTCGCCAGGGTTTCGTGATTCTCAATATCGCCCAGACCACCCCTGGGGCCAAATTCTCCGGTCGTTGGCATCCAGAGCAGGCTCACGCCTTTTGAGAGATGTCGCGTCAGCTGCCCCGCGGAAATTCCGAGTGCGCTGAGGTTATCACCCAGAAAAAGCGTGTAGCTCAATTTTGGAACAACTTCTCCTGAAACGCGAAGGCCATTCGTAAAGCCGGCTCTTAACTGCTCCTCACCCATTGTTCTGTCGGTCGACAGGTAGTAGGGAAACGGTCCCTGCATCGAGCGAATGCTGAGGTTTGGAAATATACCCATACCTACCCGGATATGCTTATTGAAGGCATACTGGATATTTCCGTATACCAGGGTCTGTTGGGTGGTCATGATTGTCCAAACGGTTGCCATGTAGGTCAGCTTCGGGGTCAGCAAGAATCCGGAAAACCATAGCATGGTCCTGTGCCAGTAGAAATCGTTCCGTCCGGTAAATTGATATTCATTCCCGAGATGATCGGTCCAGGTTTGTTTGCCGGGCAACTGGTTGAGATACCTTACCAGGGCATAAACACTGAAGTTCAAGCTGCCGTATTTTGTTCGCACCAGGTCAAACCCTTTTCCCGGTGTAAACTCTCCGGAAGCCATATTCGGATATGTTTTGGCTTCCACCAGCATGGTACTGGTATCAAGTTTCTGATTTTCCCTCTCAAGCTGGCACCGGCTATTTTTAAAAAGCAACGCGGCCAGGATCGTCAAAAGCAGAGACCTCGCACAAATACGCAGGGTATCCATGTAGTTAGATTTATGGATCATTTAGTGGGGAGACTGATTATTTTGGCTGTACGAGATAAGGGTTAACCCGAAGCTTTCTAACGATGTCGTATATGGTTTTCTGTGCCTTTACGCTATTGCCGGCAGCATTAAGAGGAGGTGAAATCACGGCGATACCAAATTTACCGGGACAAACCGCCAGGATCCCTCCGCCAACGCCGCTCTTTCCCGGCAAACCGACGGCGTAAAGCCATTGACCCGAATCGTCATAAAGACCCGCGGTTGCCATTACGGACAGCGTGAATGCGGCTGATTCCGGGGATACGACTTTTTTCTTCGTGAGCGGATTGGTGCCTCCATTGGCCAGTGTGGCGGCCATTTTTGCGAGATCGGTGACGTTTACATTGATCGCGCATTGTTTTGTATAGACGTCGGTCGATTGAACGGGATCAAAATACATTCTTCCGTAAGCGAGCAGCAGATGCGCAATGGCCTGGTTCCTCAGGTTGTCGCCTGCTTCGCTGACATATACCGGCCAGTTTACCTGCAGATCTTCTCCGGCAAATGCTTCGTGTGTTTCCAGGATATCTTTCCACTTTGCTGCGGAGTCAGCGCCGTTGATCATGCTGACCGCCGCAATGGCGCCGGGATTAACCAGGGGATTTATTTCTTTTCCTTTTTGAAGTTCTATTGCCACGATGGAGTTGAACCGGAGCCCGGTGGCATCTACCCCGATTTTATCCATCACCGCCTTTGCCCCCTGCTCTTCAATTACCCGGGCCAGCGTAAACACTTTCGAGATCGACTGGATCGACACCCTGGAAGTAACATCTCCTTTTAGAAAAATCTGCCCGTCGGTCGTAACCAGCGCGATACCATAGATATTGGGATCGACCGTTGCAAGTTCTTTGATATAATCGGCGTTCTTCCCCTCCTTCAAATCCTTATTAGCCTCGTAAGCCTCATCGATGGCCGACTGAATAGCTTCTTTCGATAACGTGTTTGTCGTAGTCGTTGGCGAGGCGGCAACTTTTTTCTTTTGCGCGCAGACCGTAAAGCTCAGCAGACCGAAAAATATAACCGCGGGAATCCTGCGCATTCGGGCGGAAGTGAACCGTGCTTTCATGATTTTGTGTTTAACTAAGAGTGATTATTATTTTTTGCGATAGAAAACCTGTGAGAAATTGTATTTGAAAGAAAATTGAAGCTTGGTTGCCTGCGAGCTGAACCCATCGCTGAAATTCTTGCGCTTTCCCCATTCCAGCTCTGCCGCCATCGTCACATTCTTAAACGGGGTCGCGACCAGATTGACAATAGCATACTGGCCGAACTTGTAAGCATTGGGTGATCCGTAATCGGTGTTGGAAATGGAAGTGGATGAATAGCCAAAGGCCGTGCAGAGGTTGGGCGTCCAGTAGTGATCATAAAACGCAACGATACCGGTTACGGGCAGGGCTTTTCCTTTAATGGGCGTGGTGGTGTTACCCTGATTCAATTCGATGCCGACATCCACCGGAGCGTCCTGCATATAGTTTTCTACCCCCTGGCCGTAGATAATGGACCCACGGAATGCATCCATTTTTCCTACATTAATGACTGTGCTCAAGTTAAGCCCCCAGCCGACCGTGCTTCCGCTGAGATCATATCCGCCGGTGGTGTGAATATCTTTCCACTTAATGGATCGAAGCATTCCACCGAGCTGAACATGTCCCCATTTGCCGCTTCGCTTGTAGTGTGCTGAAAAGTCCGGCACATTGAAATGACCTTTTACACTATCCAGTTCAGTACGGTCGGAAAAGGAACCCTGATCGGCACTGGCGCCCGGTCTTTCCAGTGCAACAAACAATTCGTTATCTCCCTGCAGGATAGCATATCGGAATTGAAGATTGCGAAAGAAGACCATGCCCGTGGGACCCCAGTATTCCATCGTATTTGGCCAGATGTCTCCGTCCATGAACGGGCTGTTGGCTTGTCCAACCAGGAATCGGCCGAGTTCACCATAAAAATTGCGTGGACGCATGGTAAACTGACCCTCATCGACACCTACACCAAACATATCGAATTCGAAAACGACTTTTAGTTCACCCACCGGAGTTGGAGTCCATCCCCGTACGCCGAGTCGGGATTGGCGGGCGCTAAAATAAACGTTCCCGTCCGGGGCGTACTGGTTCTTGTAGGTAGGCAGCTTGGTAACGCGAAGGGCGTCTGACCAGGCGGGATTTATCTGGTTGAAGTTATAGCCGATGTCGGTCTGGGCGAATCCGTAGACTTCCAGTGCGCGAACTTTTGTGGTGTCGTCCTGTGCATAGGTCAGCAGGAAATTACCCAGCATGATAAATAGCATCCAAAGCTTTGGTTTCATATTCTTTGATTTATTTTTTTGGAAATGCCGGAAGTTTTCTTTTTCACTTCAGCATGTTCAATATAACATCGTATGCTGTGGCGAAAAGAGGGATTGGAAGGTCGACAGACCTGGCAGTAGTATGAAAGACTTGACCTGCCAAATGTAGAAGGCAAATGAATATCTCCAACGCCTTCGGCACGTTTAACAGTTAACTCATAATAATCAATCCGGCAGTTGACCTGTCGCAGGTTTGCCCACCGGGGAACATTAATATCTTCAATCGTAAAACACCGGGGTATAAAAGGCCGGAGTCAATATCGAGCGATGCCAGAGGAATATATCAGGAGATTTTTTTTGACTGCTGCGATTGTCCTGATGTGGACGTTTTTGTTTGCGCAGGCAGGTAAATCAAGGGATACGATCTTTTTTAAAAATGGAAGTATTGTGGTCGGGGAGTTGGACCGCATCAAGCTTGGTGTGGTGAATTTTGATCCTGATGACGCCAATGACATCACCGTGCAGCTGATTAAAATAAAAACGATATCGGCAACCCGGACGATTTTTCGAATTGAAACGACAAGCCATCGGGTGTACTTTGGCCAGTTGATCGCTCATTCGTCCAGTGAGCTTGTCCAGATTGTCGAACTGGCTGATACGGCTGTGCTCAATGTGCAGGAGATCTCTGTGTTATACCCGTTCAAGAATTCTTTTCTGCAGCGATTCTCCGGAAGCCTCGGTGCGGGATTCAGTTATACCCGCTCTGCTGATTTCGGGCAAATGAATTTCAATGGCAAGATTTCCTATGTGGCTAAGAAAGAGGAGCTTTCTTTGTCAACATCGGGAATATACTCGGTAACCGACTCCAGTTTTGTGCGTGACCGGGAGGATATTTCGCTGTTGAATAACTACTATATCAGTCCGACATGGTTCGGCACCGCTATATTAGGCTATCAGCGAAATCTGGAACTGGGTTTGGAAAGGCGTTACCAGGAGGGGCTTGGCGCCGGCAACAAATATATTACCAGCAAGCATGTTTATGCCTGGGCCCGAGCAGGGTTGGTTCTCAATCAGGAGAAAAATATAGAGCAGGTATCGAGCGGAACGCTTGCCGAATTGTTTGGGCAGCTTGAATTCAATTTCTTTCGGTTCACAAAACCGGAAGTCAATTTTGTGCTGGCGGAGAGTTTTTTTTACAGTCTTTCGCAAGCCGACCGTTTTCGTAATGATGGAGAAGTAGGCTTGAACTGGGAGATCATCAAAGACCTGAAATTCAACTTTACTTTTTACAACAATTTCGATAGCAAGCCGCCTGGAGAAGGAAGCCGGAACTTTGACTTTGGGATCGTCGTGGGTTTAAATTTTTCATTTTAGCCGGTCGCCATCGGCATTTAACTGTTAAAGGGAATCAGATTTCCGGCAAAAATTATTTTTGACCTGACTAACAAAAGGTTTCTGCGGGGTTGATGCGACAATCTTTATAATTCTGGAATCTATATGAAAAAGTATTTAACCATTATAATATTCATCATCGGCATGCTGGATGCCCGGGCGCAGTACACGGCCGACAAGGTGATTGCCAAAAAGCATCCATCAATGGCCGATAGCCTGAAAGCAAGTGAATACCCTTACATGCTTCCAATTTGGGGAAAGAAAGTGACCCAGAAAGGATTTAATCTTCCCCTGTCGGCCGGCTTTAGCGCGCAATATCTCTGGCAGAAATCGGATATCATCATTAATAATCTGCAGGTCGGATTCAATAACGGGCCGAAATACAACCTGGATCAACTCGTTCGCTTCGATAACGCAACCACCACGACCAGCGGCGTTAATATCAGGCCTGACTTTTGGCTATTCCCTTTCCTGAACGTTTATGCGATCCTGGCAAAATCAAATACCACCACGGCCGTGCAGGCGGGTGTTTGGGTTCCCGACAGCAGCGACTGGAAGAAGATCCTGGATATTAATACCAAGGCGCATTTTAACGCCACGACCTTTGGATTCGGCATGACGCCGACCATTGGATTGGGCGGCTTTTTCCTGGCTATCGACATGAATTTTTCCTGGACAGATATTGACGAACTGGATAAGCCTGCCTATGCTTTTGTTTTCGGGCCCCGTTTTGGAAAGAATTTTACTTTTAAACAGCCTCAACGAAATCTGGCTATTTGGGCCGGAGGGTTCAGGGTAAAATTAAATAGCGGAACCAGCGGCTCGCTTCAGGCATCTGAGCTCTTTCCGACGGATCAGTGGAGAAACAAGATCGATACGGGCTACATGAAAGTAGCATCCGGGCAACAGCAGGTAGAAGCCTGGTGGAATAACCTGACGCCTCTTGAACAAAAAAATCCCGTCAATATGGCGAAATACCAGACGGCCAATAATGCGCTGGCCCTGGCAGGCAATGTGCTGAACGCGGCGTCCACGGTGATAGACAATGCCAGCCAGTCTTCGGTTCAGTACTCCTTAGACAAACGGCCGAAAAATATGTGGAACTTTATCGTAGGGTCACAATTCCAGCTGAATAAGCACTGGATGCTGCGAGCCGAGTATGGGTTTTTAGGATCCAGGCAGCAACTGATTTGCGGAGTCCAGTATCGATTCGGGCTGTAGCTGCATGTCTTCTTTTAGTTGAGTTGTTTGAGATATCTCTGTGGTTGTAAAATATCATTTGTTGCCAATAAATGTTTTCCTTAAATTACCTGAGGTTCATGTGATTCTGTTGGGATTCTGAAGTAATCCGATATCTAAAGCTTTTTCGATGGATTCTTTTTTTCTGGTCGTTGCGCTGGTAATGGCCGGAATCTCACTGCTGGCGGGAACAACGAATATCACGACCGGGTTTCATAAAGAAGCAGACCGGGCCGAGCTTGTTTTTGGATTTCAGACCATCTCCTTATTCATCTTCGTGATGCTGCCGCCGGTCGGATTTATTTTAAAAGACCAGGCGCCTTATCCATTTGCCATCGAAATAAAGAGAATTTTTATATGGGCCTATTATCTTCTATTGCCCGTATTTATCAAAGAGTATTCGGGTTACCGGAACAAACTCCTGCTGTATTCTATTTTTTCCTGCGCGGTGGTTGCCTATTTTATCATGGCACTTACCAAATATGACACCAAGAACCCACTCTGGAGCCTCGTCGCAGAGCTGACCTTCGGTTTGATTCTTTTATATGGTGTCGCCGGCGTCAGGTTTCAGTTGCGCCATGGCCAACCCAGGGAAGCTAAATGGTTATTGTGGGCAATGGCCCTGTTTGGGATACTTTATGTATGCTCGGTCTTTCTTAGAGTAGAGGGTAAGAAATTATTTTTTCCTTTCCACCTCAATGTGCTGGTCTTTATTACGATCATGAGCATACGCATGAGATTCCGGCAGCTGGAAAAATACGGACTGGAAAAAGCACTTCGCTGGAAGGAGACCCAATGGAACCTGTTGCTGCAAAACATGCAGATCATTATTGTTGAATTGGACCAGGACGCCAATATCAAATACTTAAACTCTTTTGCCGTCAGGAAACTGGGCTACGGCAAACCTGGCGATCTGATTGGGCAAAACTGGTTCGACCTGGTGGGTGCAAAAGATGAATCCGTTCTGCGGAAATCAATTTATCATGATGATATCCGTAACGAGAAATTATTATCCAGCTTAACCACGGATATTTGGACGAAAGCCGGCGAGAAGCTGGTTATTAACTGGACAAATGTATTGATGCTAAACTCAGACGACTCCTCAAAGGGCATTTTAAGCATCGGCATGGATAACACCGAGCTGGTTAATGCATTTGAGCAGGTTCAATTGTTAAAAAATGAACTGGAAAAGGAAAACCTGGCGCTGAAAAGCAAGACGGCGGCGGGAGTTTCCGACCATGACATTATCGGGGAAAGCGAAGCTATTCTGTATGCCATTCAAAAAGCCAGGCAGGTGGCTATGACCAATGCCGGAGTACTGCTTTTGGGGGAAACAGGATCCGGGAAAGAGCTATTTGCCAATTTGATCCATAAGAACAGCTACCGGCTGAATAAGGCTTTTGTAAAAATAAATTGCGCTACACTGCCGGCGGAGCTAATTGAAAGCGAGTTATTTGGTCACGAAAAAGGCTCTTTTACAGGAGCTTTAATGACCAGGAAAGGCAAATTTGAATTGGCTGATGGGGGAACTATTTTCCTGGACGAAATCGGGGAACTGCCTGTTGCATTGCAACCAAAATTGCTGCGGGTACTGCAAAGCGGGGAATTTGAGCGAATCGGAGGCGACCGGGTTATCAAGGTCGATGTCCGGATCGTTGCGGCAACCAATAGAAATCTTGCCGAGGAAGTAAAAGCGGGCAAATTCCGGGAAGATCTGTATTACAGGCTAAATGTTTTTCCCATTACTATTCCGGCTTTGCGCAAACGAAAAGAGGATATTCCCCTGCTGATATCGCATTACATAAAGAAATTTTCAGATCGGGAAAAAAGACCCGTTACCCAGATTTCCAGAGCCGACATGTCGAGGCT
>DASZRP010000150.1:0-5064 GCA_035548895.1 Puia sp.
ATCCGGTTCGCCAGTTTCCCTTCATCCACACAGACCGCCATGAAGCGGAAGGGAACCGCCGCCTGCCATTTCTCCAGCTCCCCGTTGAGCGTATTCAGCGCTGCAATGCTTTCATCTGAATTGCTCGACCAGAAGCAGATCAGAAAAAGAGAATCTTTTTTCGCAAAGCCCGAGAAGGTCCCGCTGCTGCCCTTAATCGATTTTAACCGCGCTACGGACAATGAATCCTGGGCGGCTGTTTTTAACACTGCCGACAACCCGAAGGCCAGAAAAAAACAAAAGATCACCGGGCATCGCATAGCTAATTCTTTACCGATTTTCGCTGGTCGATCAATTCTTTTACCGTGAGCGCCTTGTAATCTATCCCTTCGCGGATCGCGGCAGACGAAGGACCAGACCACACATCGGGCATAACGCCCCGGCCGTCCTTTACCCGGTTCTTGTCGATCACCATGCGGAATCGCGGCAGCCGGAACCGGACGCCCGTGTTGGGCAGGGTCACATCCTGGATGATCCAGGCGCTGTTGCCATAATAGCCTCCCCCGGTTTCTTCGCCCACCACCGTTATATTTTTCTGTCCTTTCAACGCGCCAACGAATAGCGTGGTTGCCGAAAAGGAATTGCCGCCGATCAGCAGATACACATTCCCGTTAAAATGGTTTTTGTCCTTCGGCGAGAAATAGTGCTTCTCGAAATAATGGAAGTGGTATTTCCCATCCTTTTCCTTTCGCGTCATAAAATGCCGGAGCATATTATACCAGAAATCGTTTGCAATATACTTATCATATTTGCCCGGCGCTTTAATGGTGTACAGCGAATCGGCCAGCTTGAACTTATGATCGATCAGGTAGCGCGTCAGCAAAGTGGAAAGGCCGGCATCGCCGCCGCCATTGGAGCGGACGTCGATCACCAGGTCGCTGATACGGTCCCGCTTCAGCTCCTTAAAGGATTTCTTGAAAAACTTTCGCAGGTGATTATGATGATCGAAGGTAGTAACCGTCATGAATGCCGTCTTCATGGTCGTATCTAACTGCAGGTTGACGGAAGAAAAATAGACCAGTTTGGGCGTCCGGTTCTGGCGGGCCTGCATCTGCTTCCGCAACGTATCCTTCCTGAAATCATACAGCGGCACTTCTGCTTCCTGCACCTGTCCAAGGCTGTCGCGGTAATGGATATCGACCGTATCCCGGAAGCCGATCACCGATTTATAGAGGCTCGCAAAAGTAAAGCCTGAGCTGAGTGCCTGATATTTTCCCGACAGGCTGTACCCGTCCGTCGTAATATAATTGAACAGGGTGTCGGTGAGCTGACGCTGGTTCATCCCGTTAATGCTTTCCAATACGGTTCCCCGGCCGAATACCGGATCGTGATGCCGCAGACTGGCCGCAATAACCATGGAGTCGTTCCAGAATTTGATGACAAATGGAAATAGCTTGCCCGTAACCGTATCGATATATTTCGAAGCCGCCTTCGACGATTTCATGCTCGTATGCCCGCAGTCGATCCTGGCGATCACATAGCTGAGCCGCGTCTTGAATTGCTCTTCCGTCATCGAGTCCTTCAGCGCCGCATAACCTTCGTCGAAAAAATAGTCCATGCTGTCTTTGGGCGTGTACCAGTAAAGGCCCGGATGCGCCGATTCCAGCACGCCGCGAAATATTTTATAGTCGGCCTGCAAAGTAGTGGGGGCGTATTTCGCAGCCGGATCATAAGCCCGTTTCGAAGAAGAACAGGACGCCAGGGCCCAGCAGATGATAAGGCCTATCGGAAGAAATTTAAAATTTGGTCCTGCGTTCATCGGGTTGCGGAAAATAGGATCATTTGTTAAAGGCATTCCAGCCCTGCGCCGTGAGGTCGAACTGATTACCGCCTTTGGTGTGTATTTTCTTTCCTTCCCCGGCCCCGGTCATATACCCGATCACGCTGATCTGTTCGTTCAGCACCAGCTTCTCGTAATCGGACGGCTTCACGGTGAAGAGCAGCTCATAATCTTCCCCCCCGCTTAACGCGCAGGCAGTTGGGTCGAGCTCAAATTTGAAAGCCGCATTGCGCGTCTCCTCTGCGATCGGGATCTTGTCTTCATAGATCACGCAGCCCAATCCGCTCTTCCTGCAGAGATGCATCAGTTCCGAGCTGAGCCCGTCGCTGATGTCCATCATTGAGGTTGGCACGATCTGCTCCTTTTCGAAGTATTCAATAATATCCTTTCTCGCTTCGGGCCGGAGCAACCGGCCGATCACATATTTCTCTCCTTCAAGATCGGGCTTTACCTGGGGATTTTCAAGAAAGATCTTCTTTTCCCTTTCCAGGAAGATCAGTCCTAAATAAGCTGCTCCCAGGTCGCCGCTGCAGCAGATCAGATCGCCCTGGTTTGCCGTGGCGCGCTGAACAAAACGGTCCGGGGCCACTTCCCCGATCGCCGTCACCGAAATGATGAATCCTTTTTGCGAAGAAGACGTATCGCCGCCGATCAGGTCAACATCATAACGCTCGCAGGCCGCATAGACCCCTTCGTAAAATTCATCTAAGGCTTCCACGCTGAACCGGTTGCTGAAGCCCAGGGAAAGCAGGATCTGCGTGGGCGTGGCATTCATCGCGTAGATATCGCTTAGGTTCACCACGACGGATTTATATCCAAGATGCTTGAGCGGCGTGTACATGAGGTCGAAATGGATATTCTCGATCAGCAGGTCGGTCGACACCACAGTCTGCTTCCCAAAATGATCGATCACCGCCCCGTCGTCGCCGACGCCCAGCACCGAAGAAGCATTCTTCAGCTCAATATTTTTCGTGAGATGTTCTATCAGCCCAAACTCACCCAATGTCGATATTTCTGTACGCATGTCCATAGTCTATGCTTTTGTTCCGGCAACCCACTCCAACAACTCCGCATGTATCTTCCCGTTAGTCGCCACGATCTGCGATTGGTAAGGCGAATAATGGGCGCCGGAGAAATCGCTCACTCTTCCACCGGCTTCCTCCACGATCAGGAACCCGGCTGCACTATCCCAGGCATTCAGCTTGTGTTCAAAGAACCCATCGAAGCGGCCGGCAGCTACCCAGCAGAGGTCCATCGCGGCCGAACCGAGACGACGCACCGGTACGCCGCGCCGGATAAGGCGACCGAAGACCTCCAGCGGACCGTTGGGCTGGTCTAAGTAAGTGTAAGGAAAACCGGTGACGAGACAGGCTTTGATCACTTCGGTTTCGTCCGACACCCGCAGTTGCCGGTCATTCAGTGTGGCGCCGTATCCTTTCTGTGCAAAATAAAATTCATTGATGAAGGGATTGTACACGGCGCCCATCAGCATTTCGCCGTCGTATTCCACGCCGATAGACACACAGCAAAGCGGAAGCCCGTGGGCAAAGTTCACGGTGCCGTCCAACGGATCGATGATCCATTTATATTTGGAGGCCGCCGGCATATCGCCCGATTCCTCGCTCAGAATATAATGATCAGGGTATTCCGCCCGGATGATTTCCATGATGAGCTTCTCCGCCGCATGGTCGGCCTCGGTAACCAGATTGTTCACGCCCTCTTTATTGGATATCTGAAACTGCTTCCCGTAGTACTGTTGAAGGACTTTCCCCGCTGCTTCTGCCGCTTTGATCAAGGTTGGTTTGATTAACATGGCGCAAAGATAATAAACGGATACCGGGCTGTTCCATTTTGCCGGATACCCGAAAAAATCGTACTTCGCGTCAATCCCGCTCCGATGCTGCTTTCGGTGATCATCGTCAATTTCAATGCGAAGTCTTTTTTAGAGCAATGCCTCCATTCGCTGCGTAAGGCCGTCAGCCTTTCCCCTGCATTAGCGGGCCATACCGAAGTGTTCATCGTCGATAATGCCTCTGACGACGGAAGCCTCCCTTTTATTGAGCCGCTTTACCCGGAATTCCGGTTCATCCGGAATACGGAAAATAAAGGGTTCGCTAAAGCCAATAATCAGGCGCTTTCGGCCTGTTCGGGCGAATTCATTTTGTTTCTCAATCCCGATACCATTCTGCCGGAAGACACCCTCGATACTGTTGTTCGATTCTTTGGCGATCATCCCGACGCAGGAGCTGCCGGCCTTCGCATGGTCGATGGCAGCGGCCGCTTCCTGAAAGAGTCGAAACGCGGATTCCCGGATCCCCGGGCTGCTTTCTTCAGGATATTCGGTCTTGCCCGGCTCTTTCCCCGTTCCCGATTTTTCTCAGCCTACTATGCCGGTCACCTCGACCCCGATCAGGACCAGGCCGTCGATATTCTTTCCGGCGCCTTTATGATGGTGAGGAAATCGGCGATCGATAGGACCGGCGGTTTCGATGAACGCTTTTTTATGTACGGCGAGGATATCGATCTGAGCTGGCGTATAAGGCAGGCCGGCTTTCAGAATTATTACCTGGCATCGGCCCGCATTGTCCATTTCAAAGGGGAAAGCACGCCGCAGGATGCGCGTTATGTCAAACAATTTCACCAGGCCATGAGCCGGTTCATCGAAAAACATGGAAAGGGATCTGGTACCGGAACACAATATTTATTGAAATTCGGCATTAACGGGAAGCGGGTCGTGGAGCGTGTTTTGCTTCCATTCAAAAGAAAATCCGGCCGCCCGGGAATTCAAAGTCTTTTTATTAAAGGCCGGCCGGCCGATCTGAATGAAATCGGCGATAAATTGCAAAAGGCCGGGTATATTATCCGGACTAAGGTGAAAGAGGCCGATGCCATTTTGTTTTGCGAATCGCCGGGCCTGACGCTGAAAGACATCGTGGAAGAACTGGACAGCAGCCCGGAACCAGTAGTCTGCTTCATTCATGGGGAGGGCACCCGGGGCGCCGTCGGCAGCCCATCCGGGAAGGAAAAAGGTATGATCATTTCCCTGTAGCAAAGTTGACTGACTGCAACGGGAACAATTATTTCTAACTTTTTAAATCAGCGGCATGATGAATCTGAAGGATGTCAAAAACCTGCTGCAGAACAACCGGCTGACAGAATTTGTCAAGCTCAATAAGCTTTCGCCCCGGGATATCATCGAGTTCACCAACCGATATACCAACTGGGCCGGCAAGCTTTTCCAGCAC
>DASZRP010000151.1:0-27092 GCA_035548895.1 Puia sp.
TGCCGTCGTCGGTAATTTTGCACACGAGATGTTCTCCGTTTTGGATAATCTTTATATCGAGATGTCCCGGTTCTTCTTTATGCATCAGTCCGTGCCAAATCGCGTTTTCCACAAATGGCTGCAAAATCAGCGGTGGTACCCGGATCATGGTCTCGTTAATTTCATCAGCCACAAAAATGGTATACTGAAAATGAAAATCGAATCGCAGGGACTCGATCTCCAGATAGAGCCGTAATGCTTCCAGCTCATTTTCCAGCGGTATCAGGGAGTGCTGGGCGTTCTGCAAATTCAGCCGGATAAGTCGCGAAAATATCGCCAGGTATTCCGAAGCCTGAGCGCTATCATTTTTCAGGATGAACCGGTTAATGGAATTCAGTGCGTTAAAAATAAAGTGGGGATTCATCTGCGAACGAAGCACTTTCATTTCCAATTCACTTTTCTCATTTTGTAGCTCCGCGCTGACCACCTGGGCACGCATCTTCTCTTTCTGAAATTTATTTTCCGCCGACTTTTTTTCCAGTATCGCATTGCGGATGATCAGCGCACAAAGAAACACCAGGATAATTGCGCCGATAATAAAATAGACACGCTGGTAGGCGGCATCTTTTAGTTTTTGTTCTCTTAATTTATTCTCGCTGTCCAGGTTAGCGATTTTACGCTCGTAGGCAAAGCCAGCAATCCTTCCCTTCAGCTTGTCATTTATAACACTATCCCTGAGAACAAGATATTTATTCTGATATTTATAGGCGCTGTCAATTTGATTTAACTGTGCGTAAGCCTTGAACATTACTTCATAGCTATTCACTATATACTGCCTCGAATTCGCCTGCAGGGCCAGCTTTAGTCCGTCTTGTTCGAACCGCAAAGATCCCCTGGCGTCCTTTTCTCCCAGCGATGCTTTTCCCAAGTCGATCAGGGTACGCATGATCTGGTTCCTGTCATTTTTCTTCTTGTGCAATTCCAAGCCTTTCCAGAAGTGCTGAAACGCTTCCGGATATCGCCCGGTTTGGAGGAAAAATTCTCCCTTGCTGACATAAAAAAACCGCAAGTCCTTTTCGTTGGCGTGCAGGGTGTCAAATGAATTATAAATCGTTTCGGCCGAGTCGTATTGATGAAGATGCCAGTATATTTCCGCAAGAAGCATTT
The DNA here is from genome assembly GCA_035548895.1 of Puia sp. Taxonomy (GTDB): domain Bacteria; phylum Bacteroidota; class Bacteroidia; order Chitinophagales; family Chitinophagaceae; genus Puia. The sequence continues at coordinate 1,147 of DASZRP010000151.1, forward strand.
GCGGCCATATATGGAACTCGTTTTGCTTGTCTGAGGTCATCGCACCGGACGGTTGTTGCAGGCTCCAACGAATATATTCCAGGGCGCTTGGATAATCTTCGATCAATGTATATATTCTGGCGATAACCTGCAAAGCACGTCCCGAAGCCACAGAATCTCCATCAACCTTTGATTGCTGAAGTGCCCGTTGTGACAACGAAAAGGCGCTGTCGTAGTCGCCTTTTTCGAGATAGATATTGGCAAGGTTGATCAACGCACCGGAAGTCTCGCCCGGCCAGCCAAATTCTGCGCTATATTCAATCGCTTTTTCCTGGTAAATGATTGCCTTTTCATACCAACTCTGGGCAAAAAGAGCAAAGGCCAATTGCGTATAGGCCAGGCCAATATTTTTCTTATTCTGGGTTTTCGCGAACCATTTTAAGGATTCGGAAGCCAGTCGCTCCTGGCCCGGAAAATCGTCGTCAAAATAGCGCAGTATCGCGGCTTGCGATAAGGTCGATTCTGCAATGCCATGAATATAGTTCAGCGCCCTGGCTCCATCATAAGCCTTGCGCTGATAAGCCAGGGCGGAATCCTTTTCGGAAAGAGCGATATACGAATAGCAGATTTGGTTGTAACTATCAATCCGCAGCGTATCGTTGAGCAGCGGTAATCTCGCTTTTAAGCTGTCGACACTGCCCATCTGGGCAAAGAGACTGCCGGATAAAAGAAGCAACCATACCATCTGCAGCGCATACCTCATGCTGTACTTTATAGATGAACCAAATTTAGCGTTGAACATCTTTCCGTCACAATTCCAGTCCCGGCGGAAAATCCGACAACCCTAAAACTCAAGGTAAGACAGTTTCCAATTTACAAACAAGCAAAGCCGGCAAAATACCATATAGCGGGGTAAGCGGTCAATTTCTACCCGCAAATGGATCATTACCAGCCGCCGGTCAAAAACAACATTCGACTTAGTTTGAATAACACCCGCTGATCGTTCGCAGTAGCTTGTCGGGATATTGGTTGAAAACAATTCTTCATTGCTTAAATCTTCAATATGAAAACGATCATTTTAAATTTATTTGCGGGACTCGTCATTGTCCTATGCTGCTCTTTCGACAGCCAGTCAGGTTACCAAATAGGAGAAACCGTGGAAGATTTCACCCTGCAAAATGTCGACGGGAAAATGGTATCCCTCTCGGATTACAAAGACGCAAAAGGCTTTATCATCGTATTTACTAACAATGATTGCTGGGTATCGAAAAATTATCAAAAGGCAATTATTGCGATGGACAAGCGATATAAAACCCAGGGCTATCCGGTTATTGCCATTAATTCCACCAACCCGCAAAAAAGTTCCTCCACCGAAGAAGGTTTTACAAAAATGATGGACCGGGCAAAAGAAAAAGGCTATACTTTTCCCTATCTCTGCGATTCTACACAAACTGTTATCAAGCAATTTGGCGCTACCCAGGCGCCAACGGTCTATCTGCTGAATAAAGAAGGCGGCAAACTGATCGTTAAATACTTCGGCGCAATCGATTCAAACGATGAAGTGGATGGTCACCCCGGTGAGCGTTATCTGGAAGATGCTGTCAAAAATGTGCTGGCCGGGAAACCGGTGCTTATTAAAACGACAAAGCCGATGGGCTGTAATATCGCGCAGTGATAGGCTTACCGGCTATCCTTTTAAGAATCAGCTGGTCTTCCGGTAGTTCAGGATAGCCGCACCGTTCAGCGCCAATGCAAAACCGCCGAGGTAAAGCAATTCCATTTTAACCTCAGGCAGTCCGCTTCCTTTCAACACGATCAACCGCACCACAGCAATGAAATGCGTGACGGGTGTAAGGTTCGAGATCTCTCTCGCCCATCCCGGCATGCTGTCGACGCTCGTGAAGAAACCGCTCATGAGCATAAAGATGGTAATAAAAAAGTAGGCGACGAACATGGCCTGCAGCTGACTATTGCTGAAAGTCGATATCAGCAGGCCCAGACCCAGCAGGGCGACCAGGTAGACCGCTGCAAAAAGATACAGTACGGCAAGGTTTCCTTTGGGAAAGATACCATAGACCAGGTACATCACGATCAGGCCGATCGTAAAGACAATGATGCCCACAATCCAGAAAGGGATCAGCTTTCCGAGAATGAACTCCCATTTTTTTATCGGGGTGACATTGATCTGCTCGATGGTTCCGATTTCTTTTTCCCTGACAATGTTAAGCGCGGTAATAAATCCGCCGATCATCGTGAGCAGCAGCACCAGGATGGCGGGCACCATGTAATATTTGTATTCCTGGAGCGGATTGAACCAGTTGGAATAGGTTATGTCGATATGAGTCGCCGGCGCGCCGCTGCTGACAGCCCTGGTATTTATATCCAGTGAACCGTTGAAGTCCGCCAGCACGGCTGACAAATAACCCCCACCAATAGCCGATTTTGTTCCATTGATAGCATCGACAGACATATTCAGGTGCTGGCTGCCTTCGCGTACCAGGTTCCTCTCAAATCCGTTTGGTATCTCCAGTATAATGTCTGCTTCGTTTTTCTCGATCATCTGCAAGGCTTCGGGGTAGGAAATGGTATTGCCGACAATCCTGAAGTAGCCGGAGGATGCGATTTTGTGCAACAACTTTTGTGAATAGCTGCTCCGGTCGTAGTCGACAAAAGCCAGGTTGACATTTTTCACTTCAAAATCCGCCGCCAGCGGGAAAATGATCAGCTGGATGGTTGGCACGGCGAACATCATGGCCAGTATCGTCTTGTCCCGGAAGATCTGCCGGAATTCTTTCTGCAGAATAAAGCTCAATACTTTCACGATAGCCTGATTTTAAATTTACTCAGGGCGACCGCCAAAAGAAATACGGTCATCCCCGCCAGGATCAATGTTTCTTTCCATATATAACTGAAGTCAAGCCCTTTTAACATGACCGCTTTTATGATGATGAAATAATACCTGGAGGGTATCACGTGCGACAGCGCCTGGAATATCCAGGGCATATTTTCAAGCGGAAACATAAAGCCGGTGAGCAGCAGGGTCGGCAGCATCATGCCCATCATGGAAATGAGCATGGCCGTTTGCTGCGAATTGGTCAGGTTGGAGATCAGCAGACCGAACGATAAGCAGGTGACGATGAAAAGTATGCTCTCGCCAAACAGCAGCGGCAGGCTACCCCTGACCTGTACATGAAGCAGGTAGACCGAAAGGATCAGGATGATGATAAAGTCTACGACAGACAATATCAGGTAAGGCACGGCTTTGGCGATCAGCACCATGATGGGCTTGAAGGGGGATACCAGCAGGACCTCCATCGTCCCGAATTCTTTTTCCCGTACAACGGATACGGAAGTCAGCGCCGTTGAAACGATCATGAAAATAAGCGCAATTACACCGGGAATAAAATTGAGTGAACCGTTTTGTTCCTCGTTATACAGTTGGCGGACTTCAGGAATGATTTGATAGTTCAAACGGGCAGTAGGATTTAATTGCTGCTGATAGCCGGCAATAATGGCGGCCAGATAATTCACCAGTATGGTAGCTGTATTCGGATCGGCGCCATCGGCAATGATCTGAACCTGGGCTTTCCCAAACCGCGCCAGGTCCTGCCCGAAATTTGCAGGGAAAAGCAAAGCGCATTTGATATTGCCTTTTTTGAACTGCTCTTCGATATCGGCATAATTCGAAACAGGGTCTTTTACCTGAAAGTAGGAACTGGCCTTTATCCGGTTGATGATCTGTATTGAATTATTGTCACGTGCATTATCCAGTATCGTGATCCCGATATTTTTAACCTCGCTGTTCAAAGCAAAACCGAACAAGACAATCTGTACCACGGGCAGGCCAAACAGGATGAGCAGCGTTCTTTTGTCTCTGAACACATGGTAAAATTCTTTCCGGATAAAAGCGAGCAGCTGCTTCATAATTAGTCTCCGCTTCTCTGCGCGCGGCGCGCCAGTTGATAAAATACTTCGTCCATCGAGGCCGCATTAAATTCCTTTTTCAGATTCGCAGGCGTATCCAGCGCCTCTACCCGACCGTCTACCATGATCGAGACCCGGTTGCAATATTCTGCCTCGTCCATATAATGCGTCGTAACAAATACCGTGATTCCGTGATCGGCCGCTTCGTAAATCAAGTCCCAGAACTGGCGCCGGGTAATGGGATCGACACCACCCGTCGGTTCATCCAGGAAAACTATTTTAGGGCGATGAAAAATAGCGACGGAAAAAGCCAGCTTTTGTTTCCAGCCTAACGGCAGTTCGGCAACGCGCTTCTTAGCTTCATTGGTCAGGCCCAGCCGGTCGATCATTTCTTCGCCACGCTTTCTGATTTCCGGTCTTGACAAGCCGTATACCCCGCCATAAAATTCAATATTCTCGAAGGCCGTAAGGTTTTCATATAAAGAAAACTTCTGGCTCATATAGCCGATATTGGCCTTGATCCGATCCTGTTGCTTATATACATTGAATCCAGCCACCGTGGCCTCGCCGGAACTGGGATAGGAAAGACCGCAGAGCATGCGCATGGCGGTTGTTTTGCCTGCACCATTTGCGCCCAGGAAACCGAATATCTCTCCCCGGTCCACGTCGAACGTTATTTTGTCGACCGCTTTGAAATCGCCAAACCGCTTGGTGAGCTCTTTGCAAATGATCACTTTCTCATTCATGGCGCATTGCTGTCTTTGTTGTTTCGTCTGCCTGTTCCCGGGTCAGGCGAATAAAGCTGTCCTCTATCGTGGGTTTAATCTGCTTCACCTCAAAATTCTCAGCCTGATACTTAGCGGCCAATGTCCGGAGCGTAGTTTCGCCGTTGCTTTCATCTTTCATGGTAACATGCAGGTATTCGCCAAAAGCATAACAGCTCTCAACCGCGGGGTCTGCGCGCAGGTCCTTCAATAGTTTATAAATATTCTTCGATCTGACGGCGAGCAGTTCGACCGGGAAATGGTCAATGATCCCCTGCGGCTTGTTCACCGACATGATATTCCCGTTTTGCATCAGGGCGACCCGGTCGCATAAAGATGCTTCATCCATATAAGGCGTCGAGACCAGGATGCTGATCTGCTGCGCCTGCAGGCGCTTGAGCATATCCCAGAATTCTTTCCTGGAGACTGCATCGACGCCCGTAGTCGGTTCATCCAGGAACAATACTTCGGGGCGATGAATGAGTGCGCAGCAAAGGGCCAGCTTCTGCTTCATGCCGCCGGATAATTTACCGGCCGGCCGGTTGCTGAACGGCTTTATCTGTTCATAGATATCTTTGATCAGATCGTAGTTTTCTTCGATCGTCGTTTTAAAAACGGCGGCAAAAAATTTCAGGTTCTCGGATACGGTGAGATCCTGGTATAGCGAGAACCGCCCGGGCATATAGCCCACTTTGTTCCGGATGGCCCGGTAATCCTTTACCACATCCAGCCCGGTTACTGTCGCTTTGCCTTTGTCGGCCAAAAGCAGGGTCGTTAAGATCCTGAACAAAGATGTTTTACCCGCACCGTCGGGCCCGATCAGGCCAAACAGCTCGCCCTGCTCCACATCGAAGGAAACATCGTTCACGGCTTTTACTTTGCCGCTGTCGTAGGTCTTGACAATATTTTTCAGCGCGACTGCCGGCATAGTGTTATTAGTTGTTCCAGTTCACCTGGCCATACATGCCGATCTTCAGGTATCCGTCGTTCTTCACGTTTATCTTCATAGCATATACCAGGTTTGCCCTTTCATTCTTTGTCTGAATAGTTTTGGGGGTGAATTCCGATCTGTCGTTTATCCAGGTAATTGTCCCTGTCGTTTCTTTAAATCCGCCCTTGCCGTCGTCGGTATATACTTTCACGGGCTGGCCGATCTTCACCTGCTGAAGCTGGTCGCCGGTAATATAAGCACGCAAAACGATTGTGGAGAGATCGGCGATCTTATACAAGGGCCGGCCGGGACTCGTCATCTCATACTGCTGCGCATATTTGGTCAGTACTGTGCCTTTAACCGGATTGACGATAACGCATTTTCTCAACTGATCTGCTATCTCCTTCATTTGGGCATCTATCGTACCGCCTTGTTCATTTAAAGAAGAAGTAGAAATATGCAGGGAACTTTCCTGGGCTTTTATTCTCGCCTGCAGTGTGGCTATGCCTGCGTTTGCATCATCAAGCTGCTTCTGCGATGCCACGCCACCCTTCACCAGATTTTCGGTCCTGTCGCGGTCAAGTATGGCATTAGCTAATTCCTTTTTTAAAGACTCCACCTGCACACTCGCTTCCGGTCGCCCGCTGAGCACAGCTTTTTTACTTTGCATCAGTTGCAGCCTGCTCAGATGCCATTGGGTACTGTCGATATAGCCGATCACCTGTCCTGAATCGAGTTGCTGTCCTTCTTCAATATCGAGCTTTAGTATTTTGCCGGCGGCTTCGGCGGAGACCAATGTTTCCACTGCTTCGAACGATCCTGAGGCATCGTATTTTGTTTTTTCCTCTTTGCAGGATACAAGACTTCCGAACAAAATAAGCCAGGCAATATGCTTCTTTTTCATTTGATTGATATTAATTCCCGGTGATGGTATTATACTCGTATAATGACATTAAGCGCTGCATTTCATGCAGGGCCTTTTGTGCCCGCGCGTCGCTTTCCTTCTCGGTTGCATTTAACAGATCGATGAGTGAACCGGCGCCGGCATCGTATTTTACCTGCAGGCCTTCGCGGATATCCTGTCTCAGGCGGACGATTTCATCGTCGTCTTTTAAAATGGCTTCCTGCCGGTTGATGTCGGCCGAAGCCTGCGTCATCTGAAAATTGGTATTGAACAAAAAGGTCTGTTCCTGCACATCGATCTTATTCAGCTGCAATTGCGTGAGCTGTTTTTCATTGGCGTTTTTATACAGTGCGCTGATATTCCAGGATGCGCTCAGTCCCACCACGCCGAGGGTGGACAGTTTGCTGGGCCCGAATTCTATTCCCGGAGCGAATACCACACCGGCGCCCAGCAGTCCCACCTTCGGCATCAGGTTTACTTTCTGCATACCCGCCTGTGCGTTGACGAGATTCCGCTGGCTCTTGTATAACGTGAGTTCCGGGCGGATGATCTGCATGTCGGCAAGACCGCTTTTAATCGCAGGTTTCTGCAAGCTCACCTGCTCATCAATTTTTACGCCGGTCAGCAGGGAAAGCATGGTGAGGTAACCGCTCCGTGTGTACCGGAACTGGGTCCTTTGCTGATCAAGCTTTATCTGCTCAACCCGCACTTCATCCAGATCGGTTCTGTAGGCGAGCCCGTTGGCGTTTAAGAGTTTTATGCGACTGAAGTTATTCCCTAAAATCGTATCCTGGATATCGAGCTGCTTCAATTGTTCATCGACTAACAAGATGCCGAAATAAAGCTGGTTGACCCTTGAGCGCAGATCATAGAGCTGCGCTTCAAGAGATGCTTTCTCTGTTTCCGACGAAGCGTTGATGATATTCTTTTGGGTTTTGGTAGCGCCACCGTCCCAGATCGTTTGATTAACCTGGCCAAGACCAATAAACTTAAAATTGCTGCCGGTACCGGAGCCTGGAAAGCCGCCAAAAACATAGCCTTCTATAGCCGTCAGGCTCACCTGCGGCAGATAAGCTTTGCCGGCATTGTTCAATGTATATTCCTTTGTCTTTTCGATCAAATCGTATTGTTTGATCAGCGGGTAATTTTTTCTGGCGAGCGCATAGCAGCTGTCGATGGTGAGCGTCTGTGCAGTCGACTGCGCTGCCAGCAGCAGGCATAATATGACGATCCGGAATGATTTTATCATATTCAATTCGTTGAATTAATCATATTTGGCGGTCTTAAAGCTCACCGGGCTTTCAGCATCGTGTTCACCCAAACGGGTATCAGCTTTTTTCTTTCCTCCATTAGTTTGTCAAATTGCCGGTCCTTCAGTTTCCCGATCTTCTTCAGCATGGGGCTATTGACAAAAGGGAAAACGACCAGGCCGACCAGGTTCATCAGGAAATGAAGCGGATTCAGCTCTGCCATTCCTCCTTTTTTTGCAGCTTCTTTATACTGTCTGATGAAAACCGATTGCATAATCGTGTTAGCAATGGGCAATTTCTCCAGGAAGCCGGCGCCGTGGCTTCTTATTTCACTCAAAATAAAAATCGGTATCCCCGGCTCTTCGATCAACAGATCGATATATCTTTCTACCCCCAGTTGCACTTTCTCCTCAAATGTGGTTTCTTCATCATTGAACACGACGCTCATGTTCTGGAAAAATCCGGTCAGCGTTTCAATCATGATCAATTGAAACAGCTTTTCCTTGCTGCGAAAATAATAGTTCAGCAGGGCCAGGTTTATCTTAGCCTCGTCGGCAATATCGCGGGTACGGGTGGCGGCAAATCCCTTTTTGTGAAAAACAGCCCGTGCAGCTGCTTTTATTCTGGCTTCTGTATTGTCATCAGTGGGCTGTATGGTTCTTTTTCCGGGCATGGCAATCAAGTCAACGGTTCATTCCTCATTTTACTTTCAGGGCTTTTTTAATCAAATGATTAAAACAAATGTACAAACTGGTACTGATACTGCCGAATAAAATCCGGCTGGTTTTATTTTATTGGACCGTCAATATGGAAATACCCGTTCCCCGGCATCTCAAGAGAAAACAGATCATTTAAACCCCGAACAACATGGCAGAGTTAAATCAACCGGCGACCGGACGGGCGTTCTTTGGTCGATATCAGTAAAGAGGAAGCAGCGCAGATAGCGGAAAAAGATCGTCTGCATTGAAGCAGCGACATTGTACCATGATCATTCCGAGTGCAGGCTGTTAACCGGATTCGCCATAGCGGCCCTGATGGCCTGAAGGCTGACTGTCAGCAAAGCGATCGCCAAAGCTCCGAAGGCGGCAACCAGGAATACCCACCAGCCGATATCGATCCGGTAGGCAAAACTTTGCAGCCATTTATGCATGGCCCACCAGGCGATGGGAAAAGCAATTCCGGAAGCGATCAAGACAAGTTTGACAAAGTCTTTCGACAGCAGGGTCACAATCTCTCCTACCCTCGCGCCCAGTACTTTCCGTATACCAATTTCTTTGGTCCGCTGCTCGGCAGCATAAGTGACCAACCCAAACAAACCCAGGCAGCCAATGAAGATGGCAAAGACGGCAAAGCTGATGAATAGCTTTCCTGTCTGCTGCTCAGCCGTATACAGGTTGTTGAAGTCGGCATCCATGAAGCTATAGTTAAACGGCTGACCCGGAGCCAGGCTCTTCCATTGTTTTTCAGTATTGCCGATGATAACAGATGCCTGTTGTGGTTTCAGTCGCACAGCCAGCGTCTGATAGTTAGTCGCCAACTGAATGACCAGTGGCGAAATCTTCTCGTGCATGGAATTAAAGTTAAAGTCCTTCACCACTCCTACAACATGAAAAGCCACCGAGCCGGTGATCTGCCCGTTGCTGAATCTGGGAACGTACAGAGTTTCTTTTAACGGATCTTTGAAACCAAGCACTTTAACAGCAGTCTCATTGAGCAGCACACCGGAAGAGTCCGTAGGAAAATCTTTAGAGAAATTTCTTCCTTCTTTTATCTGCATGCCCAGGGTCGGCAGATAATGTTCATCAACAAAAAAGTTGGTCATCAAAACAATCTTCTTTGGATCCAGACTGGCATCGGTAGACCAACCGTCATTATTGAAGTTGGATGAGGTCGGAAGGTCACCGGCAGAAGCATCTGACACGCCGGAAATATTGGCCACTTCATTACGAAAGACCTTAATATTATTCCCCAGGTTGTAAAGATTATGCACGATCAAGACCTGCTGTCGGTTATACCCGATTTCCCGGCTCCTGATATAGTCAAGCTGGTTATAAATGATCAGTGTGCCAATGATCAGCGCAATGGAGATGCCGAATTGAAAAACCACCAGTCCATTGCGCAGCCAGCTGCTTTTAAAGCCCGTCGCCAGTTTACCTTTCAGCACTTGCTGAGGCTGGAAAGCGGATAAATAAAATGCCGGATAGCTGCCGGCAACAATTCCGGTAATAAAAACCAGGGCAATCATCACCGGAAACAACCAGGTGGAAAACAGCGTGGCCACGGACATAACTTTACCGGAAAGCTGGTTGAACAAAGGCAATAAGGCTACCGCCAACACAACCGCTAGGACCAGGGAGAAAAAACTGATCAGCATGGATTCGGTTAAGAACTGAGCAATGAGCTGTATTCTCAATGAACCGACTACCTTCCTGATGCCTACCTCTTTTGCCCGGTTGGCGGAACGGGCAGTAGACAGGTTCATGAAATTGACACAGGCAATCAGTAAAATAAAAGCTGCGATCACGGAAAAAATATAGACGTACACGCCATTACCGTTGGCTTCTATTTCATACGATTTATTGGAATACAGGTGAATATCTTTTAGCGGCATCAAATGATAAATAAAATGACTGCCGCTCCGCTGCAGATCGGCCAAAGAGGAATGTATCTGCGCTTCCAGTTCCCGACCGATGTATTTATCGACCGTTTTGTTTACAATTCCCTGCATTTCCACCTGACTCACCCCGGTCTTTACCAGAATGTAACTCCGGCTATTATTGCTTAGCCAGGAATTGTCGCCCTTTCCGCGCGGACGAAGAAAATGGAAATGAAAATGGGACTGTCGCGGAATCTCGCGCATAACCCCGGTGATCTTGCAATTCGTGCTATTGTCAACAAACAGGGTTTTACCCATCACATCGAGGGTATTGAAATATTTTTTTGCCGTCGTTTCATCGATAACGATTGAATTCGGTTCGGAGAGCGCCGTTGTGGGATTCCCGGAAATCAGCGGTATGGTGAATACTTTAAAAAAAGTAGAATCTACATAGCCGCAGTTATGATCAGGAACCTGCTGATTACCCTTTTTTACCAGGATATCGGACTGACTGCCTATCCGGACCATTTCCTCTACCGCCGGGTTTTCTCTTTTTAATGTGGGAGCAAGGGGATCGGGTGATGTGGCAAAATTCGCCTGCGTGTTATTGAAATAAATGTCCGCATCGAGCCGGTAGATCCGGCCGGCCTTTGTGTTGTATTTATCATAGCTCAATTCGTCGACCACATACAGCACGATGAGCAGGCAAACAGCAAGCCCGCTGGCCAGTCCAACAATATTGAGCGCCGAAAATGCTTTATTCTTCCAAAGATTCCTGACAGCGATTTTGAAATAATTTTTAATCATGGATGTCGATTGGCTGAAGATTGATTTGCGCAACATGGCAATGCCTGTCGGAAGGAAAGGCTCAAGTCAGGTGCCAATATGCAAGCACCTGTTTCAGAATAAATTAGAGATGGGCATTTCAGCCAGAGTGTGCGATACCGGACATTTTTTGTCCGCGCCCGAACGGCAATGGCATTCACCTGCTGGCTCCCTGCGACGCAAACAGTCTATGCGTTGGCCTCGCTTATTAATGCCCGTCATAAAAATCAGGAGGCGGATTCAGCGTCAGGTTTTGCCGCTGGTGCCAGTAGGGATATATCGGCGGTTGTTCGCTCACTTTATCCAGACGTTTTACCTGCTCCAGGCTTAGATTCCAGCCGGCGGATCCAAGATTTTGCTTCAGCTGTTCTTCATTGCGTGCGCCCACGATGACTGTAGACACCGTGGGCCTTTGCAATATCCAGTTCAAAGCGACCTGCGCTACCGTCTTCCCGGTTTCCGCAGCCAGTTCATATAATACTTCAACGGTATTGTACAGTATTTCTTCGTTGGTGAAGGCGTCAGGTACAGGGCTACCGCCCAGCGCGGCACGACTGTTTGCCGGCAGCGGCTGACTGCGACGATATTTTCCTCCCAGTTTGCCTCCGGCCAGCGGGCTCCAGACGATTGCACCAACCTGCTGATCGAGACCCAGCGGCATCAGTTCCCATTCATATTCCCGGTTCACCAGAGAATAATAAACCTGGTGCGCAGCATAACGGTTCCATCCATATTTTTCAGACACAGCCAGCGATTTCATCAAATGCCAGCCGGAAAAATTGGACGCCGCGATATATCGCACTTTGCCACTTTCCACCAGATCGTCGAGGGTACGCAGCGTTTCTTCCACCGGCGTATTGCCGTCGAACCCATGCATGTGATAAATATCGATATAGTCTGTTCCCATTCGTTTTAAACTGCCTTCCACCTGTTTCAATAAGTGAAAGCGGGATGAACCCTGGTTGTTGGGACCTTCACCAAAAGTGAAGGTTGCTTTGGTGGAGATGATGAGCTTATCTCTTTGCCTGCCCTCAATTGCTTTGCCAAGTATTTCTTCCGCCAGGCCGCGGGAGTACGTATTCGCCGTATCAAACATATTTACGCCGGCGTCAAGACAGATGTCCACCAGCCTCTTTGCCTGGGCAGTATCGGTGCTGCCCCATTTTTTAAAGAATTCGCTGCCGCCGCCAAAAGTGGCCGTTCCAAAACATAGTTCGGGAACAAATAAACCCGAACCACCAAGTTGCCTGTATTTCATAGCCAATATTTTTTATCAGTTTATTCTTTCCAAACCACAATATTAAAAAAACAAAATCCGGGTAAATACTCATTCTCCTACGGACAAACATACTGATCATCCAGCAGGCGCAGAACATGAAGCGGGTTCTCTTCTTTCAATGCATCCGGCAATAACGCATCGGGAAAATGCTGAAAAGCTACCGGTCGCAGGAACCTATCCATGGCAGCCGTGCCTACGGAAGTGCTGCGTGCATCGGTAGTGGCGGGAAAGGGACCTCCATGCTGCTGCGAAGCGCAGACTTCCACACCGGTGGGAAAACCATTGAAGAGCAGCCTGCCCGCCTTGAGTGTCATGAGCGGCAACAGGCGTTGAACCGATTCGAGCTCTCCGCTGCCCGCATGAACAGTAGCCGTTAATTGTCCTTCCATACAGGCCAGCGCTTTTTCCAATTCTTCAAATGTCTGGCAAAGCACGACGATGGAAGAGGGACCGAATACTTCTCCCTGCAACCGTTCATCCCGGATGAATTGTTCAGCGGCTACCTGGAACAAGACTGCGGCGCCCTGGTTCCGGTTTGCATCCGCAGCCGCAGTTGAGGCAGCGAGTGCTTTCACACCGGGAATTGCGCTGAGCGATTCCACGCCTGTTCGGAAAGTCTGGCAGATGCCCGGGCTGAGCATCGTGCCCGGCAAACTGGTTTCGATCCTTCCTGCCAGCTTTTGCAGAAAAGAACCGGTTCCTTCATTATTCAACAGGAAAACGATGCCGGGATTGGTACAGAATTGTCCGACGCCAAGCGTCATCGAAGCCGCAAGGCCTTCTGCAATGGCATCTCCTTTTTCTTCAATGGCACCGGGCAGGATGATCACGGGGTTCACCGCACTCATCTCTGCGTAAACCGGAATGGGTATCCGGCGGTTCATCGCTGCCCTAAATATCGCCATGCCGGCCTGGCGTGAACCGGTAAAGCCGACGGCCCGAACAAGCGGATGTTCCACAACCTGAATAGCGAGCCCGTGATCGGCGTGAAACATAGAGAACACACCGTTGGGCATGTGGGTTTTCTCAGCAGCGCGGAGAATGGCACGACTAACGATCTCGTTGGTTCCCGGGTGAGCCGGATGGGCTTTGACGATCACGGGGCAACCTGCGGCTAATGCCGAAGCGGTATCGCCACCTGCAGTGGAAAAAGCCAGCGGGAAATTGCTGGCGCCGAATACCAGCACCGGACCAACGGGGATCAACATACGCCGTATATCCGGTTTGGGTAAAGGCTTGCGGTCGGCAATTCCCCGATCGATCCGCGCCTGAACATAATCACCCTTCCGGATAGTAGCAGCAAAAAGCTGCAGCTGACCTACTGTTCTCGCCCTTTCGCCGGTGATCCTGCCTTCCGGCAATCCGCTCTCTGCCACGCAGCGTGCAATGAGGTCTTCTCCCGCCGCCATGATCTCCTCCGCAATCGTTTCCAGGAATAAGGCCCTTCCTTTCGGTTGTGTATTGCGGTAAGTTGTAAAGGCTTTATCAGCCAGTTCCATAATACTGTTCATCTCCTCTTCGGTAGCCTCGAAAAAAGGTCCTTCGATGAACCGGTTTGCCGAGGGATTGAACGCCTGAAAACTGCGCGTTCCGCCGGCAGCAGGCTTTGAGCCGATATAGCTTTTTCCGGTAAAGTTGTACATGATTAAAAATTTCAGATTAGGCTACAAAATTGACGAGCGATCCGATATGATCGATGGTTATCCGGATCTCATCTCCCGAACGAAGCGAGACGTCTTTTTCCGGAACGACGCAGGTGCCTGTCATCAGGAAGACGCCCTGCGGGAAGCTGCATTCCCGGAAAAGAAAATCCACTAATTCCGTATGCCTGCGCTTCATCTGGCTGATGGGCGTTCCCCCCTCGAAGATGATCTTCCCATCGCGAAAAATGCACATCACAATCCGGGTATCGGCCGGTATGGGTTGCTCGGGCACATAGAGACAGGGGCCCAGCGCGGCAGCGCCGTCATAACATTTCGCCTGCGGCAGGTAGAGTGGGTTTTCTCCCTCGATGCTGCGGCTGCTCATGTCGTTGCCGATGCTGTACCCGGCAATATGTGCTGCCCGGTTGATAAACAGGGCAAGTTCCGGCTCAGGCACATCCCAACTGGAATCTTTGCGGATCCTGACCCGGTCGAGATCACCAACCACCCGATGAGCCGTTGCCTTGAAGAATAATTCCGGGCGCTCGGCTTCGTACACTTTGTCGTAAAATACCGCTCCGCCCGAGGCTTCCGATTCTTCCATGCGGGCCGCCTTGCTCCGCAGGTAGGTGACGCCGGCTGCCCATACCTCCTGGCCGCTAACGGGGGGCAGCAAGCGAAATTGTTCCGGAAAGGTTTCATCGCCGGCGGGTGAAAGCCGTTCTGTGAGCGAGCGTAGATATTGATGGAGCGACTCCTGATTAATGAGCTCATCCCAATCGGCATGCTCTAAAAGGTAGCATCTGTTCCGGTCGAGCAGCAAAACATTGGTTTCGGTTTTATAAAGCTTCATATTGTTTGCCAAACAGGCGTTGGAAAGAACCGGTTTGGAGAATAAAAATAAGCCAGATCGCGGAGCCTGCCGCATTCCGTTTGTTCTCCTTCCGATTTCTTCGCATCTTTAATACATGAAAAAAACAAGCCTGCTTGCCCTGCTGCTGGCCCTCTCGGCCGCTCCTTTATTCGCGCAATTGCGCATTGGCAATGAAACCTCCGAACAGAAGAAACAACGCATGGCCTGGTGGACCGACGACCGTTTTGGCATGTTCATTCACTGGGGCACTTATTCCATGGCCGCCCGCCATGAATGGGTGAAACATAACGAGCACATGACGAACGAAGAATATCAGAAATACTTTGATCTCTTCAACCCCGATCTCTTCGATCCTACGGCCTGGGCGAAAGAGGCGAAAGCAGCCGGCATGAAATATGCCGTGCTCACCACCAAGCATCACGAAGGCTTTTGCCTTTTCGATTCCAAATACACCGACTACAAAGCCACGAACACGCCGGCCAAACGCGACCTCGTACGGGAATACGTAAACGCTTTCCGTGCACAGGGTTTAAAGATCGGCTTCTACTATTCCCTGCTCGACTGGCATCACCCCGATTACACGATCGACGAGTTCCATCCGCAGTCGCCGGAAAATAAATCAGACACTGCCTATGCCCGGCTCAACAAAGGTCGCGATATGGCAAAATACCGCGCCTATATCCGTAACCAGATTACCGAGTTGCTCACCAATTACGGCAAGATCGATATTCTCTGGCTCGACTTCTCCTTTCCGCGCAAGGACGGCCATGGCAAGGGGCGCGACGACTGGGGTTCCGTGGAACTACTGAAGCTGATCCGCAAACTGCAACCGGGTATCATTGTCGATAACCGGCTCGACCTCGGCGACTATGCCGACGGACAGGATTTTGAAACACCCGAACAGGTATCGACCGAAGAGTTAGCAAAATACCGGGGCAAGACCTGGGAGACCTGCCAGACCTTCTCCGGCTCCTGGGGCTATTACCGTGATGAGCATACCTGGAAAACGGATCGCCAGCTTCTCGACCTGCTGATCACTTCAGTATCGAACGGCGGCAACCTGATATTGAATGTCGGCCCTACGGCCCGTGGCGAGTTCGACTATCGCGCTACGCGCGCGCTCGACAGCATCTCCTACTGGATGCATGCCAATAATAAGTCGATCTATCACTGCACTTATGCGCCCGATCAGTTCAAAGCGCCGGATGGCACGAAACTGACATACAATCCGCAGACGAAAAGACTTTACCTGCATTTATTCGACTATCCCGCCGATGGCCGTCTCATATTGCCCGGCTATGCCGGCAAGATCCGGTATGCGCAGTTCCTGAACGACGCTTCCGAATTGCGTTACGAGCAAAGCGGTGACGACCTGGTGCTGAAACTGCCAGAGCAGAAACCGCCTTATGAGGTTCCGGTAGTGGAATTGGTACTGCCGTAACGGCTATTCACTTTCCTGCCTTCAGCCATCCATCGTCCTGCAACCAGTCGGCCAGACGCTGGGGCCAGGTTTTCAGTTCAACAAACTCAGATCGTTTGCCCATATTGAAAGCATGCGCTCCGTTCTGATAGAGATGCATTTCCACCGGTACTTTGGCCTTGCGATGCATCAGGAGCAGCTTTACAATGGGCTCCGAGCAACAATCGTCGCCGTTAGCGGCCAGCAAGAAGGTAGGCGGCGCATCGGAAGTTACAGAATCGGGAACGGCTAACGGCCCGGGATATACGAGGATCTGGAAGGCTGGTCGCGCGGAGAATCCGTCCACAGCATCTCCGGCCACTGCATGACTTTCCCGGAAATGGTAAGAGACCCAGCCGGACACTTCCCCTCCTGCCGAGAAACCCATCACACCGATGCGGGCCGTATCGAGCCGGTAGGCAGGGGCCAGGCTTTTCACCAGGCGCATGGCGCGGAAGATGTCTTGTCTTACATTCTCCGGGTTGTAAGGTGAATGCTCCATGCGGAAGAGGCGGTATTTAAGCACAAAGGCGGTTACGCCCAGGCTGTTCAGGAATTCCGCTGCGTCTTTGCCTTCCGCATCGAATACGAGGTTGAGATGCCCGCCGCCCGGGCAGATGATCACGGCTGAACCATTGGCCTTACCCGCCGGCGGCGTGAAAACGGTAAGGGAAGGATTATTGATATTACGCACCCACCAGTCCTTCGCCATCTCGGGTTCATCCTTCAGCTTTTCAAAGCCCGGCGCGCCGTTCTTCCACAAAGGGATCACCGTGGGCGTTTGGGCTTTCAATAAGGAGCTGCAACATAAGAAGCAGGCCGTCAGGGCAACAGGCAGATGTTTAAGCAGTAGTTTTTTCATAAAACAATTTAATGATTATTCCCGGCATCCGGTTCATCCGTTTTCACTTTGAAGCAAGAAATACAGCATTGGCCGGTCTTGTGCATGACCACAATCAGGCGCCGGCCTATACGGAGTCATAAAACCGCGACGGCGGCCGGTTTAATTTTGGTGGAATCAATAAAAAGCATAGCCATGAAAAAAATACTTTTTGTAAGCGACAGCGCCCATTTCCCGGAAGGCGCCTTCCGCTTTGCCGAACAGTTGCGCGGCGAAGAGACCATTGTGCTGAAAGGGATTTTCTTCAACGAACTGGAAGGAAGCTGGATGGCGCCGGACCTGTACGACCGGCTGAACCGTGAAACAGGAGAACCGAAAGTGAAGCAGACCATTTCGGTCGTGGAAAGCAGCAACCGGTTCATCGAGAAATGCCGTGCGGCGGGCATACGCTACGAAACACAGCATTATTTCGAAGGATGGGACCGGAATTTCTTTAGCCGCGAAAGCCGTTTTGCCGATCTGGCTATTTTGAGCGAAGATCTGTTCTGCCCCGACCTGGTGGAAGGGCAGCCAAACCTCTTCATGCAGCAACTGCTGCAGGACGCGGAATGTCCCGTGATTGCGCTGCCTGAATCCTTTCAGTCGATCGATCATATTGTAGTGGCCTACGATGGAAACAAGGAAAGCGTATTTGCCCTGAAGCAATTCACCAACCTGCTGCCGGGCTACCAGGATCTGCCCATTGAATTTGTTTACCTGCGCGAAGAAGAATCGGAAGACCTGCCCGATGGCCAGTTATTGCAGGCTTATACCAACGCCCACTACGATGCCGGCAACGCGATCCGGCTGCATTTTCTGCCGGGCCATTCGTTCAGGCATTGGCTTCGCGAAAAGAAGAATACCCTGGTGGTGGCGGGTTCTTTTTCCCGCTCCCAGACCTCTATGCTGTTCAAACGCAGTTTTGCCGCTGATCTGATCAAACATCATCAGGTGCCGGTTTTCATTGCCCACAATGCCTGAGGTTTACAATAGTCAAACCGGACTATGAGCCCGCTTACGGTTTTCTCCCGGCTCACTCACCTGATAAAAATCATAAAATTTTCCCATTCCGGTCATGGTTTACCGGGCTGCCCCGGACGAACTTTGGCTCAATTCCATTTTATGTCGAACGATTTTTTTTACCGCAGGAGCATGCACTGGCTCAGTCAGATCCAGTCCATCCGCAATGAAGTAGAAAGGATCAAGCCCGAATTCCGGACCTGGTCCCTGGTTCAAAAGGATAGTCCGAAGAGAAAACAGTCGTTGTTGGAGGAGGCCTGGCAGCTCGACGAGTTGCTCAACGCCACGGAAGCGCTTTTATTGGCAAGTCTCAATAACGGCACGATCTACTGGGCAGGTCATCACCAGACCTACGACACGCCGAAGATCGATCCCCGGGAAAATGAATTGTTCGACCGGATGAAAAACATTTACGATACCTATATCGAATTGCTGCGGTCCGCGACCGTTCTGCTTTCAGCGCAGGAGGCCGAAGAAGTAGCCTAAAACTCATTTTATGCTTGGTACACTTTCAGCAACCCAAATTGACAATCTGCTGCTGCGGCAGGCGGTAGGCCGGATCGGCTACTACGACGGACGGAAAACCTATATTACGCCGGTCACTTATGCTTACGACGGCAAAGACGTTTATATGCAGAGCAACGAAGGCTTCAAGCTTGACGTAATGCGCCGCAACCCGAATGTATGTTTTGAGGTAGACGGGATGACCAGCCTTGCCAATTGGGAAAGCGTGATCGCCTGGGGAAAATTCGAAGAATTGTATGATGAACACGCCGTAAAAGCAAGAACCTTTCTCTACAACAAGGTATTGGACCTGCTCACGGCGCCGGCAGTGCACGCGCATGAGCACGAACCACATCACCTGGAAGACGACAGCAACCGGATCAAGTCGGTGATCTGCCGCATACGGTTAACCGAAAAAACAGGTCGTTTTGAACGCCGTTAGTTTTAGCAAAAATTCACAGGAAACGATCATGACAGCACAAGCGTCGAACAAGGCCATTCCCTCGGTGACTTATATCTCGGCGGAAGAATGGAAACTGGATTTCCTGATGGATTATATCGTACAGGTGCATCATCATTACCTGAAAAAGATATTTCCCATATTGCAAACCTGCCTGCAGGAACTTGTTGCCCATCAAGGCCGGCAATATCCTGAACTTGCAAGGTTGGAACTACATATTGCCAGCATGAGCGATGAGATCCTGTTACAGCTTGTACGGGAAGAGAAAGTCTCCTTTCCCTATATCCGCCAAATGGAGTCTGCCTATCATTACAAGGAAGCCTATGCGCGGCTGCTGGTCAGTACCCTGAGCAAGCCGCTCGAGGAAGTCCGGGAGCATAATGAACGACTGATGAACAAATCCCTGGATCATCTCCGCACACTGACGCAAAACTACCAGCCGCCGGTCCAGGCTTCCGCCGCTCACCGGCTTCACTATACCATGCTGCAGGAACTCGATCATGACCTGCAGGAACATTTGCGTTTGGAAAACGGGATCCTGCTACCCCGAGCCCTGGCCATAGAAAAGGAAATCCTTAGGCAGCCGGTATAAAACGAATAAGCGTGAACGGCTCAATAAGCCAGGTTTTTCAATTTATTGATGTCCTGTATGCGGATCTTACCATCGCGGATCTCTAATAGTTTTTCGGATTTAAAATCGCTGAGCGTGCGGATCAGTGATTCCGTGGCCGTACCGACATAGTGAGCGAGATCTTCGCGGGAAATATCGAGCGCTTCTCCCGATACGCCGTCCCGGGTAAACTTGGCATGAATGTCTACGAGGGCTTTAGCCACACGCTTACGCAGGGAACTGTAGGCCAGGTTCAGCAATCGCTCTTCTTTCTCCTGCAGGTTCTGCGCCACCAGCTTGATAAAGCGAGTGGCCACCCGTTCGTCGTTATAGACCAGAGAAAGAAATTCCTCCCTGGGGATGAGTACCAGTTCAGCGTCTTCCAACACAGTTGCCGTATCCTTATAATTGCCGTCCTCTAACAGGGGCAGGTAACCGATAAAATCGCCGGACACATAGAGGTTCGTGATATAGTCCTTGCCATCTTCATGCAGGCGCGAGGCTTTGATCTTTCCACTTTTTACATAATACAGGTACTTGCACCTTCTACCCTCCTGGTAAAGCACCGACTTCTTCGACAGGCTTTCGGTTTCGTATTGATCAAGCTGCATGTGCAACAATCCGGATTCACGGAGGTTTTGCATCAGCTCATTGGCGCCTTTTTCACCTTCTGCATAATGCGCTTTCAACACGCGATATTTCTTCAGCCGGATCTCGATGGCATTCAGCAATTCAATATCGTCGAAAGGCTTGGTGATATAGTCATCCGCCCCCATTTCCATTCCCTTCCGGAAATCCGTCCGCTCCATTTTGGCTGTGAGAAAAATAAACGGCGTGCCGGCTGTTGCCGGGTTTTTCCTGACAAGATGCAGCACGCCGTAGCCATCCAGTTCGGGCATCATGATATCGCAGACGATGAGGTCGGGCGAGGAAGCCAGCGCTAACTCAACACCACGCTTTCCGTTCTCTGCGGTCAGTGTGTGGTAACCGGCTAATGAAAGGATCTCGGCAATATTTTCCCGGATATCCTGGTGGTCGTCTATGATGAGAATGGTTTCCATTCAATTTGAAAATTTGACGATTTGAAAATTTGAAAATGGGCTATGGCTTCTTTACCGGCAATCTGACTTCTACTTTGGTTCCGCTATTGAGTGCGCTTTCCAATCCGATCTCGCCTTCCAGCAGGTCGATATATCTTTTCACGATATGAAGGCCCAGCCCGGTGCCTTCGATATTGGTCACGTTCTTACCCCGGAAGAAACTGCTGAACAGGTGCTGCTGATCTTCCTCCGATATGCCGACTCCCTGATCGCTCACTGTAATATGCAGGTATTGCGCGTCCTGCTGCAGCTTCAATTGTATCCGGGAGCCTTCGCCGGAAAATTTAATGGCATTGCCCAGCAGGTTGAGCAGGATATTCTTCAGCAGGCGCCGGTCGGTGGCAATGAATTCTGCACCTTCGTACTCTTCCACAATGGTCTGATCCGTTTTGAGGCTGGGCTTCAACTCATCCACGGTGTCGGCTATGAATTCCTTCAGGTTGAACCGGGCCTGATCGACATTCACCCGGCCTTCATCCAGCCGGCCCAGGGAAAGAAAGTCCTCAAGCAGGTTGTTGAGATGCTTTACGGAGTCCTTGATACGAAGAATATGTTTATCACGCTTGTCCTGCTCTTCCGTATGCGTGTACTTGGAGATCAGCGATGCCGATGAAAGCACGGTGCTGAGCGGCGTGCGAAATTCATGAGAAGCCATGGACACGAACCTTGACTTAATTTCATTCAACTCCTTTTCCTTATTCAGTGCATCGCTCAGTTCGCGTTGCGATTTCTCGAGCGCGCGAAGGGCTTCCTGCAGGATCATGGTGCGCTGCTCCACTTTGTTTTCAAGCTCGGCATTCAACATCCGCATTTCGGCCGTGATCTGTTCCAGCTGCCGCCGCTGGGCCAGCACGTTCTGTTCCGCCTCTTTGCGCTGGGTGATGTCTACAATAAAAGCGATCACGAAAAGAGTCCCTTCTCGGTGATAGAAGCTCAGGCTTACTTCCACGGGGAATTCACGACCCTCTTTTGTAATGGCAAAGAGGTCCCGGCCGTGCCCCATGGTCCGGTTCGCCGGATGCTCATTAAACGCATGTCGGTAATGCAGGTGATGCTCGCGAAAGCGCAAAGGGATCAGGGCTTCGATCGACCTGCCTATCAGTTCCTCTTTAGTATAGTTGAAAAGATGCAGTGCAGCAGGGTTGGCCAGGATGATCCCCCCCTGTTCATCCGTCAGGATGATCCCTTCCGTGGCAAATTCAAACAGTGCATTGATCTGAGCCGCAGATCCTTGCTCTCCCCCGGGATTTAATCGCTCCAAAAGCCGCAATTTTTTTTCAAATTACAATAATTTCATTGCGGGCACTGCGATTTCCTCAGAGATCTTTCCGGTTGAACCGGCGAACCGCCATAATTAAGGGTAACGCAATCCAAAGGGCCAGCATCAGCAGGGCATAACTCATACCCAATCCGCTTCCAAAAAAATCTTTGAATACCGCGCCGGTGTATCCCATCATCGCCGAAATATCCAGTTTCAGGAGGATCATGATCCTCCCCAGGTCGACCGGGTTCAGGGAGCTGAAGGCGATGGTCGCTTTTTCCATGGGATAATCGCTGAATTGAAACAGGAGAAACAAAATAATGCCGTCGTAGATCAAGGCAAAATAGAACCAGAGCAACAGGGCCACGCCGATCCCCTTGGCCTTGTCGCGGGTGATCACTGCCGCCAGCACGGCTAATGCTACAAAGACCAGGGTCAGCACTTCGCCCACCAGGATCATCGTCCAGGCCGCAGCCGACCAGTTGAAGAGCAGGATCGGAACAGCTGCCCCGACCAGAAAGGCCAGCATCAGGGAAAGAGCCAGACCGGCCGACAGGCTCAAAAGGAGCCTGGTACGCCGCAACGGCTGGCAAACCATCAACTCGATAAACTCTGCCGTATTGTACATATAGATGGTTGCGAAGATCAGGCTGATCAGCGGCACAATGATGAGGATAACATGAAGCAGGGTGAGCATGCCCTTGGTCGCGTTGTCTTCCAGGGTAAAAGCGCTAACAGAAATAATCAGCAAAAAAAAGGTGTAGGCCAGCACAATGCGATTGCGCAGGATATCGAGGATGACATATTTGACTATCTTATTCATAAGGTGCCGGTAGTTTGCATTACCCTGGCAATAGCGCGCGACAGCCGGTTCTCGCCCGTATCCGTTTTAAGCTGTTCCAGGCTTTTGTGGAACCGGAGCTGCCCTTCCTGCAGGTAAATAATTTCGGTGATGATGTCTTCCAAATCGCTCAGCACATGGGATGTGATCAGGAGGAGTTTGCCCCTTCCCTTTTCCCTGATGATTTTTTGTTTCAGTATTTCGGAAGACACGGGATCGAGACCCGCCGTCGGTTCATCAAGAATTAGTACATCCGGATCGAAAAGAAAGGCCAGCGCTGCTCCCACTTTCTGGCGGGTTCCGCCGGACAGCGTTCTCATGCGCTTATCCATGATGCGATCGAGGCCAAAGGCAGGGATCAATTCTTCGTCGATGGCAGTCGACACGTTACGACGAATGTCCTTCATCATATCAAAAATCTGTGCAATGCGCATATTGTCGGGGAAACGCCCGATCTGAGGCATATAGCCAATACGGGCGCGATAGCTCCAGTCCTTCGCAATGTTCTTATTATTGAATGTGATGAACCCGCTGTCCGGTACGACCATACCCAGCAGGCATTTGAGGAAGGTCGTCTTCCCCGAGCCGTTCGGGCCGATCAGGGCGATGCTTTGCCCCCGGTTGCAGGCCAGGCTGATATTATCCAACGCCTTCAGGCGGCCAAAAGATTTATTGACATTGGTAGCGATAATCATAACGACAGAGGTTTCATGAGCGGAGCGTCATCTCTCAATTCTTCGGGGGTGATGCCGGGAATGATCTGCTCGGCCTTGTCGATCAGGGAAACGATTAGGCTCCGGTAAAGCATCATGGTGGTCGGGTTCTTCTCCGCGATCATGGAATAAAGGCTGACCGGCCGGTAGGGCACGTCGCCAATACCATCGCGGTTCAGGTCATATCCCTCGTATTTATCCCAATAGTTGTGATTGAATTTGTTCAGCACCAGCGAACCGTTGGTGGCAATATCGAAAGTATTGCCGCGGAAATTGTTACTGTCTACCCGGTTATCCGAACAGCTGGCCTGGATCTTCATGGCCCAGCCATTGTCTGAGAAGCGATTACGGATGACCGTAACCCGGGTGGTCCCTTCCATATAGATCCCGCAGGTATTGCCGGTGAAATAATTGCCTTCGGCATGACTGTCGGAGATTTCTTTCATCAGGATACCATAGGCTGAACCGCCCTGATTACCGGCAAAATGATTACCCTTCATGGTAACGCCGTGCGAGAACATGACCGACACGCCGGAGCCGTTATGCCTGAATGTATTCCCCTCATACAGGTCCTCGTGTGAAAACATGAAATGCAGTCCATAGCGCGCATTGTCGAAGCTGTTGTTGTGGCGGATCAGCGAATGGGTGACAAATTCAAAATAAATGCCGTCACGATGCCGGGTTATTTCATTGCCGATAATCTGCATGCTGTCACATTTCCAGCAGTGTATCCCGTTGCCGGACTGTATTTCGTCTTCCGCATTGGAGCGAAGGGTATTGCCCTCAATCAGACAATTGCTGGCGTTCTGGCAATAGATGCCAAAGAAAGTGAACTCCAGGAGATTGTTGCGTACGGTTACGTGACTTACATTAAAAAGCCTGATGCCGGCAATATCATTCCATCCGGAGAACCCGGAATAACGCAGATGAAACCCTTCCACGATAACACCGGAAGACCTGATCACCATGATCTCGTATTTTTTTTCGCCGTCCAGCACCGGTTGGCCTATGCCTTTAAGGTAAAGTGGTTTGTTGATCTGCAAACCTTTTTCCAAATAGATCCCGCTTTCAACGATCACGGTATCACCCGCAGCCGCGCGATTCACTGCCTGCTGAATGGAGGGCATGCCGTTGTGCTGGCTTACCCGCCAGGTTTTTGCCAACACGAAGGCAGGCAAAAGCAGCAATCCTAATATTTGTATAAGTCTTCCCACTTGATGAGTTGCCCGTTAAGATCCTGTTGGTATTTTTTTGCACTGTCCGCATTCTTAAAAGCGACCACATTTCCATTCATGGGCGTATGCAGGCTATCGCTTTTCAGCAGCAGGGCATTTTCTGCATTTACAAAATCGTGTTCATCCGTAAAATCGACGAAATAAATATCCTTTACCGTTTCTCTTTTCACTCCGTTCTCTTTGAGAAACCCGAGCAGGCAGTGTACATCGTCGAATTTATATTGCTTTCCCTTATCCGTTATCAGTTCGGCGCCCGAGCGTTTGTCTTCAAATCCCATTTTACAGAAATCGCAGTTGTCGCGTCCATATTGAATGGGCGCCGGGCCCGAACTGCAGCCGGAAATGAACAAGGTTCCAATTATCACTAAGATGGCCGCAGCATGATAGAATTTGTGCTTACGGTTCTTCTTTAAGCGAAGCAGTTCCAGTACCAGCGCCACGGTAAGCAGAACGCCAACGCCTACAAATATCCACCCGCCGGAGTCGGGAATGGAATAAGCGGTGAAGTTGAGGAGCTGCTTGTAGCCAATCAGGGGCGGCTGATATACCATGCCGGGCACTTTGATGGGCGCATTGGGATCGAGGTTATGACCATAGTTGTATTCCCAGCGATAGAAATCGATCATGGAAGTGAAGGCGATCAGCAGGAAAAGAAAATACCAGGCATAGAATAACCATTGCCGGTTCACCAGGACCACCAGGAAACCGATGACGAGAAATCCACCGATGATATACGGAAGGGCGACGAATTCTACAAAGTCCCTCGTATGCAGCGTTGCCATTCCGATATAGTGGTTCAATCCATTGATCACGTCTACTGCGCCGCCAATCCGGTTGGCATAGATCTGCAGTACCAATCCTTCGGGATATTGAGGCGCAGTAAGCTCGATCTGC
>DASZRP010000152.1:0-6875 GCA_035548895.1 Puia sp.
CCCCAGCATGAAGGCCTGGGTAGACTATATCCGCTCGCAGGCGCACGACGATCTCTGGAATACGGGCTTTCATTTTGGCGACTGGCTCTTTTATCATCCGGAGGATGATGTGGACGGGCGGGCGGCCATCACCGACAAATACCTGATCGCTCAGTGTTTCTATGCGCATTCCACCCAGCTGCTGATCAACGCGGCGCGGGTGCTGGGATTTGCTAATGATGAAACATCTTATTCCGATCTGCTGAACCGGATCAAGACGGCTTTTATGAAAGAATATGTCACGCCTTCGGGGCGGTTGGTATCGTCGACGCAAACCGCTTATGTGCTGGCGCTCGAGTTTGATATGCTACCGGAATCTTTGCGCGCACAGGCTGCTGATCGTTTGGTGGAAAATGTGCGTTCTTACAATAATCACCTCACTACCGGATTTCTGGGTACACCTTACTTGTGCGAAGTATTGACGCGTTTTGGCCATGTCGATGTCGCTTATCAGTTATTATTGCAAGACACTTATCCTTCCTGGCTTTACCCGGTGAAAATGGGTGCAACAACGATATGGGAACGTTGGGATGGAGAGAAGCCCGACAGCAGTTTTCAAACGCCGGGCATGAATTCCTTTAATCACTATGCCTATGGGGCCATTGGTGATTTTATGTACAGGAAAATCGCCGGGATCGACACCTACGATTCTTTTCCGGGGTATAAAAAGATAAGGATCAAACCTTACCCGGGTGGAGGGTTCAGTTTCGTGAATGCGGATTTGAATACTTACTATGGCGGGGTGTCTTCACACTGGAAGATCCGCGGCAATGAGTTTTCGCTCGATGTAACGATCCCCTGCAATACGACGGCCGGAATCTATCTGCCTGCAAAAGATCCCGGCTCGATAACCGAAAACGGATCGGCAAAAGTGCTTGCAGCAGGAAGTGTAACCGCAACGGAAGACGGGTACCAGTTTTTTGAAGTACCCTCAGGGCAGTACCATTTCACCTGCAACCTGAAATAATGGTTAGAGCGATTTGCGGATGATGAGACTGAAAGGATTGCGGATCTTTTCTTTTCTGTTTTCGAGAATGAGCAGGGCAGCCGTTTCTCCCATTTTTGCATGATCGGTGGAAAGCACGGTGATGCCGTCGAGCAGGATCTCTTTCAGCGGTGTTTCATTGAAGGAAATGATACCCACATCCTGTCCCACGACCAGGCTGTTGTTCCTGCATATTTTGATGAGGTTCACCAGGTCGGTTTCCTCGATCACAATATAGGCTTCACCGGATTTAACTTCGGTATCGGAATTGATCTCGCTGATGATATTGTATTTTATATCGAATTCAGAGCAAAAGCTGCGGAAACTGGTCGTAATCTCTCTTGGATAAGCCACCAGGCGGGGAAAGACGAGCGTGAGCTGGTTGTATTTCCTGAGGAGCGGCAGCCCGGTTATTAATGCGTCGCGGGTATCATTTTTAAAATCCTGGTAAACGGCGGCATAGGGCATGCCGGGATTGGGCAATTCCTTATCCAGAATCAATAGTTTTTCAGCCGGGATCTTTCTGATCATCGCATGCGCTTCCTCCGCATTTTCATAGAAATGAGGCATAATGACATAATAGTCATATTCATTCAGGTGGTTCTCCAGCAGGTTGCTGAAAACGCGGGCATTGGAATAGTGAATTTTCAAATCGATCACCGCGTTGCTGCCGAGTGTCTGGACGAAGGAATTGTAAATTTGTTTTTTATAGTTGCTGATCTTATTGAAAAGTAAAAGAACGCGGTAGGTGGCGCTGATATCCGTGCGATTAATATAAAATCCCTTTCCCCTTACCGGCATAATCACGCCTTTTTTCTCCAGGAGATCATAGGCTTTCTGAACGGTATCGCGCGACAGCAAAAATTCGTTGCTGAGCTCATTAATGGAAAGAAGGCGGTCGCCCTTTTTCAGCGTGCCATTCTTGATGGATTTATGGATGGAATTGATGATCTGAAGATATTTCGGCGTTTTCCCATCCGTATTAATTTCATATATGACGCTCATACAAACAGCTTTGGGACCCATGGATTGCCCGCTATTTGCAAATTATAAAGATTAACCCATACAGCCCAGCATACCGGTTCAAAGAATTTTAATTATTTTGTCACCATGATAACCACGAAACGAATTGCTGCACACACCTGCTTTTCTTTATTTTTATCGGGTCTCCTGTTTTTTTCGCAAAAAAATTATGCTCAGTCTGTGATTCCATTGTACGAGGGAGCTATTCCCAATTCGATTCCTGGCCCTGACCGGGAAACCCGCGACTCCAGTGACGGAATTGTACGCATTGCCAAAATTTCCAGGCCAACGCTGACGATCTATCTTCCGCCAAAGGAAAAGGCTACCGGCGCGGCCGTGGTTATCTGCCCGGGCGGAGGATACTGGATCGTGGCGGCTGGTCATGAAGGTAAGGACGTGGCCGAGCGACTGAATGCATCCGGCATCGCCGCCTTCGTACTGAAATACCGGATTCCAGACAGCACGACGATGATCAATAAGGAGATTGGCCCTTTGCAGGATGCCCAGCGTGCCATTCAGATCGTACGGTCGAGAGCGGCGGAGTGGGGTATCGATCCTCACCGTATCGGGATCGCCGGTTTTTCTGCCGGGGGCCATCTGGCTTCGACTGCCGGTACGCATTTCGACAAAAACTATATTGACAACCCGAAACATATCAGCCTGCGTCCGGATTTTATGATATTGGGTTATCCGGTGATCAGTTTTACCGACTCGATCGGGCATGTCGGCTCACGCGATCAACTGATCGGGAAACATCCCTCGCAGGAGAAGATCATTGAGTATTCCAACGAGATGCAGGTCACTGATCGCACGCCACCTGCCTTCCTGGTTCATGCGAAAGATGATAACGGAGTACCTTATGCGAATACGATAGCTTTTGCGGATGCGCTCAAAAAGCATGGCGTTCCGGTGAAAGTTTACCTCTACGATCATGGTGGCCATGGATTTGGATTGATCAATAAAACATCGGATGTGCGGTGGATGGATATTTGCGTGGCCTGGCTGAAACAGATGGGGTTGCTGAGCAATAAGTGATGATCGATGATTGTTGATCGATTTTATGATAAGGGTACCATTTAGGCAGGCTTTTTTCAAAATATTCATTCCATCATGAACCCGAATACCTTTCGCTCTGGCGGTCCGTCATCCGTCAACCGTCATCCGTCAACCAGTCGGAATATTTTTTTCTGCGTTCTCCTATGCTTGCTTTCGACCGGAATTTTTGCGCAATCCGGGACCTACCGGTTGCTTTCTCCGGATCACCGGCTGGCTTTACTCATCACGACCGGTGGTGAGCTTAAATGGTCAGTTATGCAGGCCACAACGACCGTTCTGCTTCCTTCGCCCATAGCTCTGCAATTAGAGAATGATGAAGTGCTGGGACACCATGCGGTGGTGAGAAAAGCGGTGAACGTCAGCGTGGACAACAGTTTTGCCACTCCATTTTATAAAAAGTCGGTAGTCAGGGATCAGTACAATGAACTGACGCTCTATTTTGCCGGCAATTACAGTGTTGCCTTTCGGGCTTATAACGACGGGGTATGTTACCGGTTCGTCACCCACAGAAAGGGCCGGCTTGTGATCAAAAATGAAACGGCTTCTTTTCATTTTGCAGGCGACCAGGAAGGGCTTTTCCCGGTGGTCCAGGATTATCGTGTTCCCGGAGATCCATTTATGAACAGTTTCGAAGCGCTTTATCGCAGGACGCCTGTTTCCGGTCTGCCGAAGGATACTTTGACCTTCCTGCCCGTACTTGTCAATCTGGACGGAGGACAGCGACTGGCTATTCTGGAAGCCGATCTGCAGGATTATCCGGGTATGTTCCTGCAGCAGGATCAAACAACTGCCAATAGCCTGAAAGGAGTATTTGCCGGATATCCGGTAAAAGAAAGCCTGCTGGGCAATAAGCTCAATGCCAAAGTAGAGGGGCGCCAAAATTATATCGCCACCGTGGATGGAAGGCATACTTTCCCCTGGCGGGTGCTCGTAATCAGCCAAACGGATAAGGAATTGCTGAATAACGATATGGTCCAGAAACTCGCATCGCCCTCCCGGATACAGGACATTTCGTGGATACGTCCCGGTAAGGTGGCCTGGGACTGGTGGAATGACTGGAATATTTCCCATGTCAATTTCAAAGCCGGCATCAACACGGAAACGTACAAATATTACATCGATTTTGCGGCTGCCCATAAGCTGGAATATATCATACTCGATGAAGGCTGGAGCAATGATACCAGCCTGCTCGATGTTTCACCTGCCGTTAACCTGGATACCCTGGTTGCCTATGGAAAAGCCAGGAATGTCGGCGTTATTCTGTGGTCGACCATGTATGCAACGGTGAAGAATAATGAAAGCATATTCGCTCACTACAGTCAAATGGGGATCAAGGGATTTAAAATTGATTTTCTGGACCGGGACGATCAGCAAATGGTTAAACGTGTGTATGACGTCGCGGCCATCGCGGCAAAGTACAAATTGGTACTCGATTATCACGGAATGTATAAGCCTGCAGGATTGCAGCGTACTTATCCGAATGTGCTGAATTGTGAAGGCGTACGCGGACTGGAAAACTATAAATGGTCGTCTGAACTTTCGGTTCCGGAGTATGATGCGCAGATTCCGTATATCCGAATGCTGGGCGGTCCGATGGATTACACGCCGGGGGCTATGCGAAATGCAAACCGCCAGAACTTTCGCCCGATCAGTTCCATGCCGATGAGCCTCGGCACGCGCTGTCACCAGCTGTCTATGTATGCTTTATACGAAGCGCCGCTGCAAATGCTTTCCGACAATCCAACCGCCTATATGCGCGACAGCATCTGTACGGCTTTTATTGCCTCCTTTCCCACGGCATTTGATGAAACGGTGGCTCTCGAT
Organism: Puia sp.; assembly: GCA_035548895.1. GTDB lineage: Bacteria > Bacteroidota > Bacteroidia > Chitinophagales > Chitinophagaceae > Puia. The sequence continues at coordinate 4,928 of DASZRP010000152.1, forward strand.
GGGAAAGTCGGTGAATTTGCCGTCATTGCCCGGAAAAAGGGATCCGACTGGTACCTGGGTGCGATTAACAACTGGACTCCGCGAGACCTGGATATATCACTCGATTTTCTCGGCGATGGCATTTATCAGGCAGAGACATTCTCCGATGGTATTAATGCAGAAAGGGATGGAACTGATTATTTCAGGGAAGAAACGCCCGCTCAGCGGGGCGGAACAATTCATGTGCATCTTGCAGCCGGAGGAGGCTGGGCCGCGATTTTGAGAAAGTGAGCCGGTCTCGCCTGGCGCAATTTTTAAAATCTTTTAAGGTAATCTGGCACGATTTTTTGCTCCAAAAAGACATAAAACAGTTATGATGGAGCCTGCTACGCAAGACCTTTCCGCCATTGGCATATCCCAGCCCGGAAAACAAATTATCAAAGCAAAAATTAATACCCATTCGGTCCCGGATATTATTCAGTCACAGCCAGTTCGAAAACAAAAAATAAAAGACGCCATCTCCTGGGCCATTTCTTTCGCTGTAGTGGCCGCTGTCACGGGTGCCTTGATGGTTTATCACATCGGCGTTACCATGTATAATGTGACTTCCATTCTTTTTTATATCGCCCTGCTTGGCGTTTTGGCCTTTATTGCCAAAGCCATTCATATCAAGCGGGTGGAATAAACAGGCGCTTAAAATTAACCATCGCGCTGGCTAACAGGGGCATTAGCAGAACCGATAAAATGAATAATCCATTCGACGGCCATTTCAATGCTGCGAGGAGAATTAATATCCAGTAAACCGGATAGAGAACCAGGAGTGAGATAAACAAAACGGAGTCGTAATAAACAGTGTTCTTTGTGGCAGGCTTCACTATTGCTTTAACTGAATAATAAAGCGGCGAGTGTAATGCCCAGCCGATAGCTGCCGGAACTGACAGCATGAAACAGAAAAAAAGCCGTGCCGGCGATTTTGTTTCAGAATTCCGGATTGATATAGAATCGCTTGTCGCGGGCGGGCGATCATCTGCTGTTGGCTCTTCCAATTGTTTTTTTAATACTGCCAGACTTTTTTGCCCGGAGTGAATGATCTGGGCCTGGATCTGTTTTTTATTGGCCGTGGACTGCAGCACACAGGCCTGAAGCCGCGCTGTCAGCAGTTTATTAAATTCGGGCATCAGCGCTGCCTCCGGCTTTTCCTGGCCCATATCGGCTACAGAGATCATACTTCCGAACTCGACTAAAACCGTCTTTCCCGGTCCATCGAAAGAACTGTAGTTAAGGCCGACAGGCAATACCCGCAGGCCGGAGGCGGGAGCTTCTCCAAACATGGCTTTCAATGCTACCCGGGCGGTTCCTTTCTTTAAAGGCCTGAGTTTCCACTGGTGTTCGCAGGAGCCTTCGGCAAAGATTAGCACGATGGCCCCCTTGCTGATTTCATGGTCGCAGCGGTCAAAACTTTTTGCGTTGAGCCGGAGATATTCCTTTCCTTCGGAAAGCCGGTAAACAGGAATAAGCCTCAATGACGATAGCACTTTGCTGATCAGCGGATGGGAGAAAACGTCGCCGCGCGACAGAAAATAAATGGGTTCGCGAAAAAGAGTTCCGATGATCATAGCGTCGAGAATGGCATTGGGGTGATTGGCCGCCAGTATCAGGGGACCTTTTTCAGCCAATCTATCCTGCCGGTTGAGCCGCAGATAAGGGCAATATATTTTCAGGCCCAGCCAGACGTAAATACGTAGAAGATGATACAAGCCGATTGTTTAGTAATCTAATTTCCAAATCTTCACCGAAACGGCAAAGTCCCCAGCTATTTATATCGTTTCCACTTGACTATTTTTGTTGTTAATTAAATAGTTCCGATGACGACGAATGCCGAATATTTTGACCTTGCCCGGTGGGCTGAGACGGTTTCTAACTATCTCAGACCGGGCGGAAAATTCATTATGGTGGAATTTCATCCCGT
>DASZRP010000153.1:0-12185 GCA_035548895.1 Puia sp.
CGGCCCGCTATGTATACATCCGTTCTTTTAAGTACGATAGTGAGCTTGAAGTATGGGTGAAGAATAAATCGACCGACAAATTCAAACTTTTCAAGACCTACCGCATTTGCGCCATGGCCGGATCTCTCGGCCCGAAACGCATGGCGGGCGACTACCAGGTGCCTGAAGGGTTTTATTATATCAACGAATTCAATCCGAAAAGTCTGTATCATCTGTCGTTGGGGCTTAACTATCCGAATGAATCGGACAAATTGCTGAGCGATCTTTCACAGCCCGGCGGTGATATTTATATCCATGGCAGCTGCGTAACGACGGGCTGTATTCCGATCACCAATGAGCAGATCGAAGAGCTTTATGTGCTGGCTGCGCATGCGAAGGATCTGGGGCAGGACTTCATTCCGGTTCATATTTTCCCGGTCAACTTCAATAACCCGCGGAGCGTGGCTTACCTGAACCGTTTCCTTTTCCAGTTCAACGAATATGCCGGTTTCGAAAGAAGCATGCGCAATGCTTTTTATTATTTCGAAAAGAACCGGGAGATCCCGCCGGTGATCGTGAATGAAAAAGGGGAATATGTGATAGATGATGTGGCGCCGCCGGAACCGGCAGAAAGCAAAAATCCGGTTGCTGCAACCGAAGTAAAAAAAGCGGACCGTCCGGATCAACCCATACCGGACGAGGAACTGGCGAAGAGCGTGGATAAACTGCCTTTGTATCCTGGCGGCAATGAAGCATTTAAGCAGTTTATCGATAAGCTCAGCGCCGATATGATCGCTGAACTCGATCCGGGCCAACGCAAGGCTTTTGTGCTGATGGAATATATTATCGATGAAAACGGCAAGACTATCTATGCCCATGCCCTTAGCGGCGGCAATGAGCACATGAACGATAAAATCTCCAAAGCCTTCACCGATATGGCGCCCTGGATGCCGGCTACCCGTCAGGGTAAGAATGTGCCGATTAAACTCAAGCAAACCATTATGGTCGAAGGGAAATAACGACCGCTGTGTAAAGGCGGTTGAAACTTTTGCAAAATGGTTATCCGGGTTTCCAGATGTTTTCCTTCAATTATCACAAGACGTTTGGCTGTATATCGCCTGTTGGGGCTCCTGTTTTTCTTTCTTCCGCTGATGGCGTCTACCCCGGTTCATCCGGAGTTAAACGTTGATGCGACCGATCCCATGATCAGCAACATCCTGGCCTATGTGAATGCCGACCGCGCGCAGCATGGGTTAAGCCCATTGAAGCTGAACGACACGGAATCGGCCATTGCTGCCCGGCATAGCCGCGATATGGCGACGGGAAAAGTACCTTTTGGTCATACAGGCCTGGACAATCGCGCCAAAGCGATCCGCAAGGCCCTGGGGGAAGTGCATTCCGTCGGGGAGAATGTAGCTTCCGGTCCGATGACCGCAAGGGAAGTAGTAGATGGCTGGCTCAACAGTCCGGGCCATAAGCGGAATATCGAAGGCGACTTTACTCTTACCGGGATCGGTTATGCGAAAGACCGACAGGGGAATATCTTCTTCACCCAGATTTTTTCGAAATAGAAGCGCGTTGCCGGTAACCTAAAAGCCTACGGATTTCACTGCTTTAACCATTCCCGGAGGATACCAGGGATTAAAAAATCTAAATTAGCAGGGGCTAAATGAAAAAGGCTTCGCATGACGCGGAAACAGATTGTCAAAACGGTCGAGGACTTATTCAAAAGAATCAATAAGCTATCCCGTAAAATCATTAAAACATGGGATGCGGATGATATTCATGTCTTCCGTGTTCAGGTAAAAAAGCTGCGCGCATTTTTAAGACTGCTTAACTCAGTAAATAAGACAGAAAATCCGCTGATTCCGGAGCCCTTAAAAACATTTTACAGATACATCGGATACATTCGAAACATACAATTGCATTGCGATAAGTTTATTGAACAGCATGCTACTTATAAAGCCCATCCTCCCGTAGCGTACATGAAAATGATCGGTGATGAAAAAAGGTATTGGCAAAGCGCGGCGGCTGATTTGATTACAGGTCATGGTTTTAGAGACAGTGAAGAAGAAATTTTAGAGAATTTGCCCGATAAAGTGGGGAGATCAACAAAGAAAAGATTCCTGGAAAAGAAGACAGATAAGCTGAAAAAAGCGCTCAGGAAACCCGAAGACGATAAGACCATTCATACTGTCCGCAAGATCCTGAAAGATCTTTTGTATGCCTGGAAGTTTATAGATGTTCATCGTTTGCCGGAATCAATTTCCAAACAATCAGATTTAAAGTCGCTCACTTCACAGATCGGGGATTTTATCGATAAACAGGTGCAACTGGAGTTTTTGTCGGACCGGTATCTGGAAAACATAAAAGACGAGCAGGAAAAAAAGAGTCTGCTAAAAATGAAAGCACAATTGCTGAATGAAAAGCAAACGATGCTTCGGGCGCTTCTCCTCGTTTTCAGGCATATATCCGGCAAATTATAACTCCGCAGAAAATAATGCCGGTCATGCCGTAACTTGCCCTTATGGAGAAATCAGTTATCATTAAAGTCGACCAGCTCACCAAGAAGTATGGGGAGTTTGAGGCTGTGAAAGGCATCAGCTTTGAAGTGCATCAGGGCGAGATCTTCGGCTTGCTCGGCCCCAATGGTGCAGGTAAGTCCACCACACTGGAGATCATTGAAACCCTTCGCGAAAAGACCTCCGGAAAGGTTATCGTCGACGGCCTCGACCTGGACAAATCGCCCGATGAGATCAAAAAGATTATCGGAGTGCAACTGCAGACTTCCGGTTATTATCCCAACCTCAACCTCACGGAACTGCTCCTGCTTTTCGGGGGACTTTACAACCGCCAGATCCGTCCGGCGGATTTTTTAGCCAAGGTGAACCTGACTGAGAAGGCCAGGTCAAAATATAAAGAGTTGAGCGGCGGCCAGAAACAACGCTTCTCCATTGCCACTACGTTGATTAACCAGCCCAGGATCATTTTCTTGGATGAACCGACAACGGGTCTCGATCCCCAGGCGAGGCGGAATCTTTGGGACCTGATCCAGGAGATCCGCTCCAACGGCACCACGGTGATCCTTACAACACATTATATGGATGAAGCTGAAGTGCTCTGCGACCGCGTCGCGATCATCGACTCCGGGAAGATCATTGCCATGGATTCACCCGATAAACTGATCGACCACCTTGTTGCTACCGGCTTCGAACGACCGAAGCAGGTGAAGAAGGCTAACCTGGAAGATGTATTTATCCAGCTAACGGGGAAGGAGTGGAGAGAAGAGTAAAATAGATGACGGATGACAGTTGACAGATGACAGTGTCAACAGTTAACCGTCAACCATTAGCCATTAACCGTCATCTGTCATCTGCCAACTGTCATCTATCAATTATGGACGCGCGCTATCCGATCGGCAAATATGAGCCGGCAAATTATTCCGAGAATCAGAAAAGAAAATGGCTGAATGAGATCCGGCAGCTTCCGACAATTCTTGAAGAGGCGATCCGCAACCTCGATGAAGCGCAGTTGCAGAGCCCTTACCGGGAAGGCGGGTGGACCATCCACCAGCTTGTTCATCATGTGGCGGATAGTCATATGAACGCCTATATCCGGTTCAAACTGGGACTGACCGAAGATAATCCTAAAGTGAAATCGTATGAAGAACAGCTTTGGGCCGAACTGAATGATGTGAAAGTTTTGCCGGTAAATATTTCCATCACCCTGTTGCATGCCCTGCACACGCGCTGGTATGAGGCGATCAGGGATCTGAGCCATGAACAGTGGAACCGCACGGTGATCTATCCATCGACCGGCAAGCCTATGACGCTCTGGCATCTGCTGGGGCTTTATGCCTGGCATGGCCGTCACCATGTGGCGCATATTTTATCCTTTAGGGAAAAGATGGGGATATGATAATGTGGAGATGTGGAGATGTGGAAATGAAATTCGATTCTATTTATCTCCACGTTTACATATTTTCACATCTTCACATTAAAATAGTTTCTTCCAAAACCACGCCTTAATGAAAGATTTGCGCTGGAAAAAAATATCTTCCCAATATCTGCTGCGCGATACCTGGGGCACAGTGAGACGGGACGTTTGTGAAACCAACGACGGAAAGATCATTGATCCTTATTATGTGTATGAATTCCCGACCTGGGTGACAGCCGTGGCGCTTACGGCGGACAATAAGATCATCATGGAGCGGCAGTATCGCTACGCCCTTGATACCATCAATTACGAAATTCCCGGTGGCTGCGTGGACGATACCGACACCTCACTCGAAGAGGCTATTGCGCGCGAGCTGCTCGAAGAAACAGGCTACCGGTTCAGCCATTATGAATACCTCGGGAAAACTTCGGCCAATCCCTCTACCAACAACAACTGGATGCACATGTACCTGGCCACGGGCGGCGTGTATGAACGTCCTCAACAGCTCGATCACAATGAAGAGATAGAAGTGTATTTGTTTTCCGTAGAGGAAGTAAAGAAGATGTTGGCGGAAAACCAGATCATCCAGGCCATGCATGTTACCGCCCTGTTCTACGCATTGCCTAAAATACAATCGATCGTAGGTTGACTTCCCCCGCCAGGAAGACGCTGCCGCAAACAAGGATCAGGTCTTTCGCATGGGCACGGGTCACCGCTGCCTGAAGGGCCTGATTCACTTCCGGAAAAGTTCTTCCTTTAAGTCCTATGGCAGCCGCTTTTTCTGCAAGCTCCTGCTCGGGCAGCGCCCGGGGGATCTGCGCTTTTGTAAAATAGCAATGAGCCGAAGCCGGTAAATACCTTAAAATATTTTCAATGGCTTTATCCTTCACCATGCCCAGTACAAGATGCAGTTCTTCATGCGACGTCAGCTCGATCTGGCGGGCAATTTCTTTCATGCCGTCTTCATTATGACCTACGTCGAGCACAATAAGCGGGCTTTCATGCAATATATCCCAGCGACCATGCAGCCCCGTTAGTTTCTTTACCTGCTGCAAACCGCTTTGCATGGCAGTTTCCGGGATGCGGAATCCAAGCTGGTGCAGTTGGGAAACGGCTTCCGCGACGGTGACAATATTTTTTGTCTGGTAAATACCAGGCAGGTCGAGTTTATAATTCCTCTTTTCGTTGGAATGCGTCTCCGTCAGCTCCAGTTCCAGGAAATGCCCGCCAAACCTCCAGTCATCGACAAACCGCTTCAGGCTCGCGAAGGAGAGGGGCGACTGGTTCTGTGTCGCTACCTGTAGAAACACATCGCGCACTTCGGGCTGCTCTTCACCGATCACCACCGGCACACCCGGTTTGATAATACCTGCTTTTTCAAAAGCAATTTTTTCCAGTGTATTGCCCAGCAGGTCCATATGGTCGTAGCTGATATTGGTGATGACCGACAGGAGGGGGGTGATGATATTCGTGCTATCCAGTCTTCCCCCCAGGCCTACTTCCACCACGGCAATATCCACCGCCTGCTCGGCAAACCAGTCAAAGGCCATGGCCACCGTGATCTCAAAAAAAGAAGGCTGAATGGATTCAATGGTCTTCATCATCTTGCCCGTGAAACCGACGACAAAGGATTCGGGGATCATCTGGCCGTTCACCCGGATACGTTCGCGGAAATCATGGAGATGAGGAGAAGTGTAGAGGCCGGTTTTATATCCGCTTTGCTGGAGTATGGCGGCGAGCATGTGACTGGTGGAACCCTTGCCATTTGTGCCCGCGATATGGATCGATCTGAATTTTTTCTCCGGGTTGCCGAGTGTACGGCTAAGAGCCAGTGTATTGGAGAGATCGCTTTTATAAGCAGCGGCTCCCAAACGGCTGAACATGGGCAGCCGTTCAAACAGGAATTCGATTGTCTGGGGATAATCCATCGAAGCATCGCCCTGGGCGATCAGTTGTTGTTCTTGAAATCACCCCGCTTCCAGGCCTGAATAAAATCAGCCCAGGCCATTGGGTTGAAAATATTCTGCGGGGGAGCCTGTCCCTGATAATAGTATTTCTGGGAGGATTGTTTCAAGTATTGGTTTGCCGCTTCATTTGCATCGGACGGAAGCCCTCTGGCCAATATCCTTCGCTTCACTGCACTGTTGTTCTGCCGCGCAATTTCGATTTCATCGTCGGGGACTTTGGTGTTCACAAAGTCACGTTCAAACTGTTCTCTCGTAGGCCTTGGCTTGATAATGGTGGCCGGCAGGTACATCGTATCGGTCACCATGAGCTGAATAATGCTCCATTGATTGCCCTCCAGGTTTTTAGGTATCTGAACCAGCTTGGGCTTGTATCCAATGCTGCTGAATTCAATTTGGTCACCCCGCATAACCACGATGGAGAATACTCCCTGGTCGTTGGTTAGGGTACCCCGCCCCTGACCCTTAACGGCGATACTGACAGAAGGGATAGCCTGGAGGCTGTCTGCCGTCATCACCACGCCGTAAAATGTGAGTAGCGAATCCTTGAGTTTGTCGAACTGCGCATGCAATGTGCAGGGCGCGGACAGGATCAAAATATATAGCAGAATTTTTTTCAAAATGGAGCCAAAAATAAAGTTTATAAACCGGAAATCGCAAACAAATTAAGCTTGCGATGAACTAATTTTGCGCCCGATTCCATGTTTTTAACAAATAATTGCCCATGACTGTTGAAAAAATCCTGGCTGCCTTGAGTACGGTGCAGGAACCCGATCTGGGGAAGGACCTGGTGACGCTGAATATGGTCAGGGATCTGGAGATCCACGACAAGCGCGTTTCTTTTACCATTGAGCTGACTACCCCCGCCTGTCCGCTGAAAGACCGGATGCACCAGGAATGTGTCCATGCCATTCACGAAGCGGTGGGTGAGGAAGTGGACGTTCAGATACATTTTTCCGCTCAGATCAATACCAATCGAAAGGATAAGCAGGCGGTTCTTCCCAAAGTTAAGAATATCATCGCCGTGGTGAGCGGCAAGGGAGGGGTGGGCAAGAGCACGGTAGCAGCCAATTTCGCCTTATCGCTGGCAGCCGATGGCGCTAAAGTGGGGCTGATGGATGCCGATATTTATGGTCCCAGCGTACCCATCATGTTCGGTGTTCGCGGCGAGCGGCCTATGATGAAAACGGTCGACGGGAAGGGGATGATCCTGCCGCTGGAAAAATATGGGATACGGCTGATGAGCATCGGCCTCCTGATCGACGAAAAGAATGCCGTGGTCTGGCGTGGTCCGATGGTGAGCAGCGCGATCCGCCAGTTTATTTCGGAGGTTTACTGGGATGAGCTCGATTACCTGGTCATCGATATGCCGCCGGGCACGGGCGATATTCATCTCACGCTGATGCAGGCTGTTCCTGTAACCGGCGTCATCGTGGTGAGCACTCCACAGGATGTAGCTCTGGCAGATGCCAAAAAGGCAATTGCCATGTTTGCTCAGGCACAGCTGAAAACGCCGATCATCGGCCTGGTAGAGAACATGAGTTATTTTGCGCCGGACGAACTGCCTGAGCAGCGTTATTATATTTTTGGGAAAGAAGGCGGCAGGCATTTGGCGGAAGAATATGATATTCCTTTCCTGGGCCAGATCCCCCTGATCCAGGAGATCCGGGAGGGAGGAGATGAAGGCAGGCCGGTCGTGCTGGGCAGCAATATTGCGGCAAAGCAGGCTTTCCATGAATTTGCCGGAAATGCCGCACGCAGCATCGCCATGATCAATGCCGATATCAACACCGCCCGCCGTGCTGAAGTGGTGGTCGGATAACGGGACATTAAAAATACATGCATGAACCGCCGGGAACTCATCAATCAGATCCGGGAAAAGGGAACCTATCTTTGCGTGGGCCTCGACACGGATCCTTCGCTTATCCCAAAATCATTGCAGAGCCAGGCAGACCCGGTCTTCGAATTCAACCGGCGCATTATCGATGCTACCCGCGATCATTGTGTCAGCTATAAGATCAATACGGCTTTCTACGAAGCCCAGGGCGCCAAAGGCTGGGAAACCCTTCAAAAAACAGCCGACTATATTCCGGACACGCATTTCAAAATTGCCGATGCGAAGCGCGGCGATATCGGCAATACTTCGGCGCAATATGCCAAAGCTTTCTTCAGTACACTGCATTTCGACGCCGTGACCGTAGCGCCTTATATGGGGGAAGACAGCGTGAAACCCTTCCTGGAATACCCGGATAAATGGACGATACTCCTTGGGCTCACTTCGAATGCCGGCGCAAAGGACTTTGAACTTCAGCCCGGTGAGAACGGTTTGCTTTATGAAGAAGTGCTTCGCAAAGCCTCCCGGTGGGGTACAACCGAAAACCTGATGTTTGTGATCGGCGCCACCCGGGCCGACTGGTTCACCCGGATCAGGGAACTTACGCCGGATCATTTTTACTTAGTGCCGGGCGTCGGTGCGCAAGGCGGAAGCCTGAAGGAGATTTCAGAAAAAGCGCTGAATCGCGACGGGGGATTGCTCGTCAATGCCAGCCGCGCGATCATCTATGCATCATCGGATTCCGATTATGCAGAAAGGGCCGCTGACGCGGCCGCTTCCTATGCTGCTGAGATGAGAACCTATTTAAAAAAGGGTTAATTACATATTCACGCTATCGTCGTCGTCATCGTCGTCCTTGTCCTTATTCTTGTTCTTATTTTTTGAATGGTCCTGGTGATCATCGTCGCCGTTGACCGTTGTATCCCCTACGTTCGCGATGCGGACCTTTCCGAAGCTGCTCTTGATCTTGATACGCGCAGTTCCGGTTCCGGAACTTCCGGAGTAGTCCCTGTCGAATTTGGGACCATTGCTGTCGTCATCCTTTTCCTCGGAAATATTGATGCCCGAACTGTTATGGAAGCTGCCGAAATTAGTGTGCACGTTCACATTGGCCGAAATATTCTGGGGAACAAAAACGCGGACGTCGGAATAGGATTCGAAGATCGAGAGATCCCGTATACCGTTGTCGACGGAGAAAGCCACATCGCCGCAGAATTCCACATGCACTTTGGCGTTCCCACTGATATTCTTGATAAAAGATTTTCCGTTGAACTTAAAAGTAATGTCCGGGTCCACGACAGGGCCGATATCTGCCTTGCCGAATTCCACATGGAGCACTTTTGCATTGGCCAGCTTACCGGTATTGAGCTCGCCGAATTTGCTGACCAGGCTGGCCGGCCCGTTGAAGTTGCCGATATTGATCTTGCCGAAACTATTTTCCACATTCAGCGGATTGCCGGCGGGCATCACGATCTTATAGTCGACAGCGAACTTGCGGTCGTCCCCTCCATTGTCTTTATTCTTTTTCCCGTTGCCCATATTGCCGATATCGGTCTTGAAGGAAATGGTATTGCCGCTACGGCTGTCGCTCACCTGGATCTGATCCATCATCTGCTGGGCTTTGTCGTCCGTCGACGCGTTCACCATGATATCGATATTGACCTGGATCTCGTTCTTGTCCCAGGTGGTGATGGTCACGTCGCCGAAGGAATTCTCGATCGAGAGCTTATCGTCGGCGCTAACCGTATAGGACTTGCTGATATTCTTTCTTTTCTGGACCACGTCGCCATTCCCGGCCATGCTGAGCACAGGCAGCAGGAAAAAAGCGCCCAGGGCTAAGAGTTTAAACGGATTTGTATGCTTTTTCATACGCTTGATTTTTGGAATGCCTGATTTGTTTGATAATATTCAATTGTTTGTTCAATAAGCCGATCTGAAGCTGGAGATTCGAGATCATGGCTTCGATCAACTGCTCACGGTTCGGATTTTTGGGGAGCTGGGTTTTCAGGTTGCGGTAAACGCTGTCCAGTTTGTCCACATCGCCCGCAAATTGCCGGTAGAGCAGGGGTTCGTCTTTTTGTAAAGTTTTCAGTTCATTGTGTTTGATTTCGACCAGACGGGAATAATGGTAGATCTCTTCGTTGTAATCTGCCTCTTCAGCACTGGTCGGGTTATTGTCTGCTTGTTGGTTTTCCGGTTTCACCTCGTCAGGCTTTACCTGTGCCAGTTGCTCCTGAATATGCGATGGTGAATCGACAACGGGTTTTGTTGCAACGGTCTGACCGGTATCGGGTTTCGACTGTTGTTGCTGGTTGCCGGCCAGGGCGGGGCCTGTCGTCGTTCTCTGATGAACCGAATAATAGATCCATCCGCCGGCGAGGATGACCACCGCAGCTGCAGCTGCGGAAAGCCATCTCTTGAAGGGCATGGAGCGGACAATCGCTTTTTCCCCTTCCGGTTCATCCGTTTTCACGGGTGCTTCCATCCGGCTCCGGATCTTGTCCCAGAGCTCCGGCGATGGCGAATCATCGTCGAATTCATCGCGGTGATCGCGAACAAAGTTTTCCAATGGGCTGCTCATGATAAGCCTCCTTGTTTTATATGTTGTATCAATTTTTGTTTTGCCCGCATGTACTGGGTCCGGACCGTTACATGCGAAACCTGTAATATCTCTGCTATCTCCTCCTGATCGTATCCCTCAAAAAGATGGAGGGTCAGCACCGTGCGATAGCCATTGGGCAGTTCCTGCACGGCTTTTTTTATTTCCTCCACCCGGAACGCGATCCCTTCTTCATCATACTCCTCTTCCTCCGGCAGATGTCCGATCGTCGTTTTTTCCATGTCGATGATGGTCATCTTCCTTTTCCGCAGGGCATTGATCGATTTATTGATCACGATCCGCTTCAGCCAGGCGCCAAAAGTGGATTTATAAGCGAAGCTGTCAATTGCGGCAAAAGCATCGCAAAATGCTTCCTGCAGAACGTCTTCCGCATCGCCGGAATTATTCATAATACGCAGGCTCGTATTATACATCGCTTTGGCATATTTCTGATACAATTCACTAAAACCGCGCGGGTCGCCCTGCCTGCAGCGCTCCACGAGTTCGTCGCTTTGTATCGGTGCCGTTAACTCCAACCTCTTGGTTTTGATTCTGATAATAAGTACACAAAGAAAAGCAGGATGTTGCATCGAATGCTCTGCCGGCATGGAGCTTTTCCGGCGCCCTATGCAGTGGGTAGCTATAACTATCTTGTAATCAGATTCTTATTTTTTTAGCACGCAGCAATTTCCCGATAAAAAAAGCTTTTATTCTTTGCTTGGCTCCATTCTTTATTTTCGCATAACTACAAGTTTATCCATGGCCGCAAAAACCGATGTTTTCCAAAGTCCCGACTATTATCTGCTGGATGATCTGCTGACCGAAGAACACAAGCTCATCCGCGACACGGTAAGGTCTTATGTAAAGAAAGAGATTAGTCCCATTATCGAAGATTTCGCCCAGCGCGCGGAATTCCCTGAACAGATCGTCGCCCAGCTCGGTGCGCTCGGCTGTTTCGGACCCACAATACCCGAAGCTTATGGCGGAGGCGGCCTGGACTATATCAGCTACGGGCTGATGATGCAGGAGCTGGAACGGGGCGACAGTGGTGTTCGCTCTACCGCCTCCGTGCAGGGCTCCTTAGTGATGTTTCCCATTCATGCCTATGGAACCGAAGAGATGAAGAAGAACATGCTGCCCAAACTGGCTTCGGGAGAATGGCTGGGTTGCTTCGGTTTAACCGAGCCCAACCATGGATCCGACCCAAGCAGTATGCTGACCAATATAAAAGATGCCGGCGATCACGTGATCCTGAACGGCGCCAAGATGTGGATCAGCAATGCGCCTTTCGCGAAGATCGCCGTGGTCTGGGCTAAGGACGAAGCCGGCGAGATCCGGGGGCTTGTCGTCGAGCGGGGCATGAAAGGATTTACCACACCCACCACGCATGGCAAGTGGAGCCTGCGCGCTTCGGCCACCGGGGAACTGGTTTTCGATCATGTGAAAGTGCCGAAGGCCAATCTTTTTCCTGCTATCCGCGGATTGAAGGGTCCGCTGAGTTGTTTAACAAAAGCGCGCTATGGCATTGCCTGGGGTGCAGTAGGCGCAGCGATGGACTGCTACGATACCGCCCTCCGCTATAGCCTGGAGCGGGAGCAGTTTGGAAGACCGATCGGAGGTTTTCAGCTTCAACAGAAAAAACTCGCTGGGATGATCACCGAGATCACCAAGGCGCAACTGCTCAACTGGCGTTTGGGGGTATTGATGAACGAAGGACGCGCCACGCCGGCGCAGGTCTCCATGGCCAAGCGCAATGCCTGCGAAATAGCGGCTGATATTGCCCGCGACGCGCGGCAGATGCTCGGTGGCATGGGCATTACAGGAGAATATCCCGTGATGCGGCACATGATGAATATGGAAAGCGTGCTCACCT
>DASZRP010000154.1:0-8568 GCA_035548895.1 Puia sp.
GGCTGAGCTGGCTCCGGTTGCCTGAATGTTCGGCGCGGATGCCCGTTATCCAGACCTGCTGGCCCGATAAGGCGCGTTTCAGCGGTTCAACCTTCCGGATATAGCAGCACTCCTTACGGTTCTCTACCGATTCATAAAATGCATTGGGCCCTTTTCCCCGGACAAAAGGTTCTAACAAATGGAAATCGGGCGAATAAGATTTTATGGAAACAGGGTACTTTCCGATGGTGGAAGACCAGACCGAATAGGTTTCGGCAAATAGTCTTCCGGTGTCGAGGGTGAAAATGTTGACTGGCAGGTTCTCGGAGGCGATATGATGAGTAATTATCTGATCCTCAATGCTAAAGCTGGTGGAAAAGGTAACCGCTCCGGGATATAATCCCGTAAGGAGATGAAGCGTTTCTGAAATGGAAAGTCTACTAATTTGGTTGGTTAAATCGGATGTTGCTATTTCTTTCACGTTGTTCATGTATCAAAACCTGTTTTAAAAAAAAGAAAAGGGAATGTGCTGCATTGTATTTCAACAACAGCAGCTGCAGGAGCAGCAACAGGACATGAAAGAAAAATCTCTAAAATGCATGATGGCCAGTCTACTGGTTAGATGGACAAAGATAATGCCTGGCAGTCAAATAAAAAAAATTAAGGTTTGTCTTCTCTAATTCAGGCATAAGACAATCTGATTATATGTAATCTGTTGTTTATATCCGGCAGCAGCATGAAATCCGGAAATGCAATGAGAAAACAGATTTATATTTACTGAATGAAGATCGAGATCATCAATGGGCCTAACCTGAACCTGCTTGGCACCCGGGAGCCCGGTATTTACGGGAGTCAGACCTTTGACAATTTCCTGGCTTCCCTGCGGTCTAAATATCCTGAGGTTCAAATAGACTATTTTCAAAGCAACGTGGAAGGGGAACTGGTGAGCGAACTGCAAAAAGCCGGTTTTTCCTGCGATGGTATTTTGCTGAACGCGGCTGCCTACACGCACACTTCCATTGCCCTGGGTGATGCCATTGCCGCGATCAAAGCGCCGGTGATTGAAGTCCATATCAGCAATATTGCCGCCCGCGAAGAGTTCAGGAAGCATTCTTATATATCGGCGAAATGCGTGGGGTCGATTGCCGGGCTCGGACTGCGAGGCTATGAACTGGCCCTGCAGTATTTCCTGAAATGATTTAAGCTTCTTTCTTTACAGGAATACCCTCATCATCAGTGCGGCGCCATCATCCTGTTTCGGGTCCTGGGTCATTTTGATAATGTGCAATCCATTGCGCGTCCAGATACTGAAGACCTCATTCTTTTTTCTTTTTCTCAGTTCGTTTTCGATTTCAGGTAAAAAACTGCCGCGGGCCACCCAGCCCAGGTCGCCAAGGGTCGTGGCCTCACCGCCCATGGAATAAGTTTGCGCTAAATGCTCGAAGCTGTCGGATTTATTATTGATCCTGGCGATAATAGCCTTGCCAAGAGAATCAGCCACCCGGTAGCGGAACACCGAAGTGTCTATATAAATCTGTGAAATCCGGTAAAAAGTATTGGGCACTTTGGCCAGCACCTGCACCAGGAAACGGCCGCCTGGTGAACCGGAATAAGGGCCGAATACCTGTTTGATTTTCCCCTTATAGGCGAGACTATCGGCTAAACTTATAAACCTTGAGGTCCGGGTAATGACAACGGTGTCGAGCCTGAATTTCTTTTTCAATACATCCTTCACATACAAGGGCGGATTGGGTGATTTTTCCAGTTCGCTCTTCATTTCAGCGATCGTCATTTTCTGACTGAAAGCGGGGCTAACGGCAAACGTTAAAATCAGTAAATAGCTGAGTCTCAACATGAAATGGCATTAAGTTTGCAAAGATAAGATTCTGGTCCTGGCTTTATGGCAACAATTGACGGCGATAAGTCGTTAGTCATGAAACAGGTCTGTATTGTCCGCCTATGCGTAATTTCTTGATTATACTGCTCTCTTTTGTCTGCCATTCCGCTTTTTGCCAGGGATCTTATATTATCGGGGTCAAGGGCGACACGCTTAACCGGGTTGACAGCAAGGGCCTGAAGCAGGGCAAATGGGTGAATCATGTGGATGAACTTCGGGGTGAACCGGGTTACGAAGAAGAGGGCGTTTACAAGAATAATAAGAAGGAGGGGCCCTGGCGGATCTACAACCTCGAAGGCGATCTTAAAGGGCTGGAATATTATAAATGGGGAAATAAGGATGGGGTATGCCAGTATTTCAATACCGCAGGAGCGCTTGTTCGCGAAGAAAGCTGGCGTGCCATGAACCCGGACAAGCTTTATGATACGCTGGTTGTCGAGGACGTCGATCACCTGAATGAATATCGCACGGTCATTGTCAAGAACGAAGGCGTTGCTATCAAGCACGGAGTATGGAAGTTTTACGATCCTTCCACCGGCATGATCACCAGAACGGAAACCTATACCCTGGGTAAACGGGAGTTTCCGCAGGCTTCGCCGGCACAGGATTCTGTCAAACTTGCTGCCCAGCAGATGGTGAAGCCTAAAGAAGTGCAGGACTATGAAAAGAAGAACGCGGGCAAGAAGAAAATAAGGGTCCGAGACGGTGCGACAAATTAGTCTTCTGTTTTTTCTTTCGCCGGAATGGTCGTTACCATCACTTTGTCGATGCGTTGCGCATCCATGTCGACGATCTCAAATTTAAAATCCTTCCATTCAAACTGTTCTCCGGTCCTTGGAATATGTTCGAGCTGGTGCAGTATAAATCCGGCAAGTGTATCGAACTCATGTTCTCCCTCGTTCATCCATTCCGTTTTATCGAAATAAGCCAGAAAATCGTAAAAAGGAATTTGTGCGTCTATCAGGTACGACCCTTCTTCCCGTTTCACGATTTCGTAATCGCTCGTATCTGGCTGGGGGATATCTCCGACAATGGCTTCCAGAATATCATTTAAGGTGATAAGTCCCAATAAACTCCCATATTCGTCTACAATACAGCAGCTATGGGTTTTGGATTGCTTGAATTTCTCGAGCACCTGGTAGGCCGTATTATTCTCCGGTACGAAAAGCGCAGGCTTAATGAGGTCTTTAAATGGTATTGAATCTTCGCTAATATAGAGGTCTTTAATGGAAACAATCCCCTTGATATCGTCGATCTGCCCGTCGCAGACCGGGTAAACGGAATGCGGTTCCTGCAAAATCTTTTCCTTGATCACCTTCTCGGAAGCATTGATATCGAACCATACAATATCGCTTCGATGGGTCATGAGCGAAGTGATGTTCCGGTCGCCCAGGTGAAAGACCCGTTCGATGATTTCCTGCTCCGCTTCTTCGATCGTTCCCTGTTCGGTGCCTTCATGAATAATGGCCTTGATCTCGTCTTCTGTTACATTGCTTTCTGCGGTGGGCCGGATCGAGAAAATAACAAAGAACAGGTTGCTTAGCCAGTTGAGCAGGGCGATGATCGGATAGCCGATGCGGGATAAAAAACGCATGGGCCCGGCCACAATGCGGGCGATCCGTTCGGCGCGCAACAGGCCGATCCGTTTCGGGATCAACTCTCCAAAAAGAATGGAGAGAAAAGTGACCAGGATAACGATCAGAACGGTCGAGATGCTGGCGGCATAGCGCTGGAGGTAATGAATTTTCTCAACATAAGGTTTGAGATATACGCTGAATTTTTCTCCTGAGTAATAGCCGGTCAGAATGGCGATCAGCGTAATGCCGACCTGTGCTGTTGAAAGAAAAAGCTCCGGGTTCTCAGTGAGGTTGAGCGCTGCCCCGGCCTTGGTATCGCCCTTGGTGGACAGGTCTTCCAGCCTGGATTTCCTGGCGGAAACCAGTGCAATTTCTGCCATTACGAAAAGTCCGTTCAGAAAGATCAGGAAAAAAAGAATGATGATTTCAAGCATGGGAACTGAGCTTTAAGCTAAGGGGACCAAACTGCTTCCTGAAGAAAACGCTCATCGAATAGCCGATCAAAGATCCCACCAGCGCTCCGCCCGTTATATCGATCGGGAAATGAACGCCAACATAAACCTGCGCGTAACTTATGGAGAAAGCCCATAAAAATAACAACCAACGCCAGGAGCCGGTTGATTTCAGGGTGATGAAAATAAAAACAGCCATGGTAAAGTGATTGCAGGCATGCGAAGAGGTAAACCCCGAACTTTGCGGACAGTAATTCGCCAGCAGTCGCACCTGATCGGCCAACTCCGGATTCCTGCAGGGGCGAAACCGGAAAATGAGATTCTTAATGACGGAACTGCTGATCAGGTCGCTGATAATAACCGTCATGATCAGGGTAGCAGACCACCAAATGCCTTTTTTCCCGAAATTCACCAATGCCAGCACCAGCAGGAATAAATAAAAAGGGACCCAGAGCTCGGCCTGGCGGATAAAAACAAAAATATGGTCGAAGACCGGGTTCACCCAGACCTGATTGATCTGATGAAAAAGCCACTGATCGATTTCAATGATTCGTCTGAAGATCATGGTCAGGTTTTCAGTCAGCAGCGGAGGCATGTTTCCAGAATAATTGATCTAATTTTAAACCCTCTAAACACATATATCTGTGAGGTTAAAGATACCTAAATTGATCAGATGGATTTTTTGCTGCGGAATTATTTTTTTGTTGACGATGTACTTGCTGCGGTTAGCTTTCTATCTGCATTTCGGGCATGGAACAGAAACCGGCGCGGGAATCCGGGCAGCATTCCTGCTGGGCTTCCGGTTCGACCTTAAAATGGTTTGTATTCTGTTAGAGATCATTTTACTCTCAGGCGCACTGAATGCTGCCGATCCTTTTTTCTCAACACGAGGGAGAAAGGCAATGTTTGGCCTTTTAGGCCTTGCAGTTTTTGGATTCAGCTTCTTCTATATCGTCGATTTCGCTCATTACAGCTATCTCAATCAACGATTGAGCGCCAGCGTGCTGAATTATCTCCAGGACGCCGGTATTTCGCTTAATATGGTCTGGCAAACTTATCCGGTGATCCGCATTTTGCTGGTATGGGCAGCAGGCTCCTTATTGCTGCTTTGGATATTGAAACGGTGTTTCTATTTAATTAAAAATAGGGAAGGACTATATGCAGGCAACAAGAAATGGATCTGGGTGCTATGCTCTGCCTTGCTGCTGGGGCTGGGTATTTTTGGCAATCTGGGACAATATCCACTGCGATGGAGCGATGCATTCTCCCTGGGAAGCGACTACCGGGCCAACCTTGCGCTTAATCCGTTCCAGTCTTTTTTCTCCAGTTTCAAATTCCGGAAAGCGACTTACAATCCGGATCGGGTCCGGCAATCCTATTCGGTGCTGAAACCTTATTTTGAACTTCCGGGAGATCCTGCCAACCTGAATTTCGAACGTATTGTCCGGCCCGCTATACCGGGCAATAAGCCCAATATCGTGCTGGTGATTTGTGAATCGTTCAGCGCCTATAAAAGTTCGATGTGGGGCAATCCACTGAACACGACACCTTTTTTCCAACAAATGGCAGAGAAAGGAATCTTTTATGATCGGTGTTTCACTCCTTCGTATGGAACGGCCAGGGGCGTTTGGGCAACGCTGACCGGTATTCCGGATGTTGGCGATGCCAATACAACAACCAGCCGGAACCCTGCTGCCGTCGATCAGCACAGTATTGTCGATGATTTCGAAAACTATGAGAAATTTTATTTTTTAGGTGGAAGTGCCAGCTGGGCGAATATCCGGGGATTGCTGACGGACAATATCCGCGGCCTTCATCTGTATGAGCAGGAGGACTACCAGGCGCCGAAAGTAGATGTTTGGGGAATAAGCGATAAGCATCTTTTTCTCGAAGCCAACCGGGTGCTCAGCACGGCCTCGTCGCCTTTCTTTGCGATCATTCAGACAGCCGATAATCACCGGCCTTACACGATACCGGCCGAAGATCAGGAGGCTTTTCACAAGATCCGGGTGTCTGCCGATTCCCTTGAAAAATTCGGATTTGAAAGCAATGAAGAATTAAATGCATTCCGTTATACCGATTTCTGCTACCAGCAGTTTATCGAGCATGCCCGCCAGGAGCGTTATTTTTCCAATACCATCTTTGTCTTTGTGGGAGATCATGGTATCGCGGGCAATGCCGGGGCAATGTTTCCCGAAGCATGGACTTCTCAGCGGCTCGATAACATGCATGTTCCGCTGTTATTTTATTCACCGGGTCTTCTGGAGCCGAAAAGGATCCATGATTTTGCCTCGCAGGTAGACGTGCTGCCGACCGTCGCGGGCCTGGCTAAAATCCCCTATCGCAATACCAGTCTTGGGAGGGATTTGTTAGATTCGGCTCATTCCCCGCAAAAGTCCTTTGCCTTCCTGTATGACCCGGATCAGGGTTATATCGGGCTGCTGATGGGGAACTACCTGTACCGCGAGCAGCAAAGTACGGGCATTGGTCATCTTTATTCCGTCATTTCCAATGATGCGGTTAATCAGGCCGCAGTAAAAGATTCGCTTCAATTGATGACAGCTTTGACGCATTCGATTTACGAGACCTCAAAGTATCTGCTTTTAAATAATAAAAAGAAGCAGTAGCGGCAGGCTTTTTAAATACGTATATTGGTTTGTGTTATACTATTTTGCGAATGACAACGACCAGACATTCTTTGTTTTTTCATCTCTCTGCGTTTAGCGTGCTTGCTTTGTTATCCTGTTCCTATTCTTCAAAGGCAACTAAGAAATTGTTCCGGCAGGCAGTGGCAAAAAAGCCTTACGACGCAATTATCGTTCCAGGCATTCCTTTTGATGGCAGGCAGTGGGGGCGTGTTATGAAAGGGCGCGTCTACTGGTCTAAAATGCTGTACGAAGAAGGTATAACAAAGAATATTATTTATTCAGGGGCTGCTGTCTATACGCCATACCGTGAGGCCGATGTCATGGCTTCTTATGCCATTGCCCTGGGTATTCCGGAGAAGCACGTATTTCGTGAACTGCGGGCCGAGCACAGTACCGAAAATGTGTACTATTCTTATAAACTTGCAAAAAAACTTGGCTTTCAGAAAATAGCGGTTGCCTCAGATCCCTTTCAGACGAGAATGCTGCGCGGGTTCATCAGAAAAAAACTGGGTCGGGATGTCGATTTAATACCCATGGTCGAAGATAGTTTGAAAGCCATTGAACCGGAGATGAAAGATCCTTTGATCGATACAACTGCCGCGTTCGTGAAAGACTTTATTCCCATTCAAAAGAGACAAAGCTCGCTCAGGCGGTTCAGGGGCACGCTGGGTAAAAATATAGACACCACCGCCTACCCAATTCCTTAAATTTCATCTTGCCGAGGAATTAATCCGAAAATATGAGAAAGGCTGAAGAGACCCAAATAACGAACATAAGAGAGGAACTGGTTGAAAAGACCAAAGAGCTTGAGCAATTTGCTTATGTTATCTCGCACGATCTGAAATCGCCTCTTTCGAGTATCATGCTAACTGCTGATATGCTTCGGGATATTATGAAGGACAGCGGAAACGACCGCGACATTCAACTCCTGGATGTATTGGACCGTGCCGCAGTTAAGATCCGAAATCTGGCCGATTCAGTTTTGCTTTATTATCGCGGGGAGCAGGCCTTCGGGAGCCCGGCCGAACAATTCGAACTGGCCCCCTTCGTTGAATCAGTTATAGACCCGATGAGATTGAACCGGAATGCTGAAATACGGTTTGATCAGAGCAAAGCAATAATTCGCGCGAATAAGCCAGCGCTGGAACAAATCCTGACTAATTTATTGGAAAATGCTGCCCGGTATAATGATGCTGAGCAGATATCGATCGATATTTGTTTTGCCGAATCCCAATCCCATTATGTTTTCGAGGTGTCCGACAACGGAAGGGGCATTGCTTCGGAAGATCAGCAAAAAATTTTCGAACGGTTCACCACGTTAGGAGAGCCGGACCGGAATGGAATATCGGGTACCGGCAACGGCCTGGCCATTGTCAGGAAGCTGGTGAAAAAGCAGGGCGGGGAAATTTCGGTAAAAAGTGTACCGGGACAGGGTAGCCGGTTTTCGTTCACGATCAGGAAAGATGTCTGATGTCCGGCTTACCAGGGCTTAAGCTCAAGCTGGTACTTCATGAAATTGGTATCGCCGGTAAAAAAGCGGCCGCTTGCCGATACCAGCCCGTCTTTATCTTCATAGTTAAGCTCAATGAGAAATTCAGGATGCTGTTGTGGCACTATCATCGACAGGAATTTGATCACCGGTCCTCTGACAATCCTCAGCCTTGCGCCTGTCTTTTTTCCCAGGATCTCGCAGACCATTTCCATCATGCAGGCGCCGGGCAGCACCGGCTGACCCGGGAAATGTCCTTTAAAAATCGGATGATCCGGGTTCAGCTTAATTGAAACCAGACGAGGATCATTCTCATCCGGCAATGAAATCGTATACAGATCGTTTAGAAGCAACTGGGTTATAATTTTTTCAGGTTAATAGCAAAATTAAAATTCAGATGATGAATGGAAATGCTGTCGGGCACTTTAGTCGTGCCTGGAAAAAGGGCTGCCTCCATCACCGGTTTTCGCTTCGAAGCCCTTTGCATTTTTAACAGCATCGAACAATTGGTATCCGTAACATAATA
>DASZRP010000155.1:0-12104 GCA_035548895.1 Puia sp.
AACCGGGCGCCCCAATCGATCATTTCCTGGATTCGTTCCGGCCCTTCCTTCACCACGATCTCAACCGTCAGGGGGTTGCAGAGCCCGTCGCCCGCGATCAGCGTATCCTCAATATGTTTTTCAAAACTGTCGTTCTCGAAATCGGTAACGCCGGCAATGCCGCCTTGCGCATATTTGGTATTGGTTTCGTCGGCCCTTGTTTTCGTGATCACGAGCACCTTTTTATCGGGACAGGCCCTGGCCACTTTCAGTGCATAAGTGAGCCCGGCAATGCCCGATCCCACAACCAGAAAATCCGTTTTTTTGATCATGACGGGATCTAATAGACGATGGTATACTCAAATTTCTCGGGATGCTGAAATACTTCTATCAGGTTGTATTGGATCACTACCTGCTTTTTGTCGGCCGATAATTTGGCCAATTCGTTATCGACCTTCTTAACCGGCCTTGGGAGATTAATGGTCAGCGTATAAGGGATATTGATGCCGGAATTGCCTGCTTCCTTCAGTTGGGAAAACTGAGGGTCCTGCTGCAGGGCTTTCCATTTGTCTGCGTTCAGTTTCCGGGAGATCAAGCCATCATGACTCTTAAAGTCATAGATCGCATTGAATTGATTCATGTCGGGCATATCGCCATCTGTGGCATCCGATTTTCCGGACATCCCTTTGAAAAGCTGGCTGAACCCCAGGTTCTGATTGTTCATTGAATTGTACAGCTTCTGCAGATTTTCCTGGCTGGAAAACGGAATATGCATATCGCTTTTGAACACTTTTTGGTCCATGTCCAGTTTCATGTGCAGCTTGCCGTCCTGCACCAGAGCCTTGCTCTCCGGAGTAGCGTTTTTCATGCTGTCCATCAGATCTTTCATCAGCACCGTGGTATCGAGGGTTTTTCCGACCGGCATTTGTTTTTGCATTTCCTCCGCGCCAAGATAATTTTGCATAGCCACCAGCAACTGACTCATGTCGGTGTTTACGGTAAGCTCTCCCGAGCCGTTCGATTGAATATCGATCTGCTCCTGAATTTCGAAGCAGCCGGCCAGCAGCAAAGTTGCGGCCACGGCCAGCAGGTAGCGTATTTTTTTCATGCCTGAAAGTTACGCCATTAGTCCAATCCGATCTGGTAAACCGTTGTAAAACTTTGCGAATGCTTAGGCTCCAGCAGGGTGACGCCTATGCCGTTATTGAAGCTGTCCGGGGCAGCGCTCAGGTTTTCAATGGCCAGGCTCAGGCGGTCGTCGGGGGAATAGACCTGGAGATAAGGATAGCTCTTATCGGGAAACAAAGACAGGTACGCTCGATTTTGCGGATTATAGAGCCGGCATGCAGGACGATCCGGATCGAATTCCAGCAAAAAACAATGGTCGAACCGGAAGTCGCTGATTCGCGCTCCGGCATAAAATTCATCCTGGGTTTGTTTTTCGCCCGTTGGCACCAACCGGTCGTTCAGGAAGAGCATGGTTCTGGCGTCGATGGTCAATGTCCAGTCGTCTGCCTTTCCGCCCAGGCTGAAATAGGGGTGCCATCCATCTGCCATGGGTATGCGCAAATCGGAAAAATTGGTCACCCTGGTTTCCAGTTTGAGTCTTCCCTCTGGTTTTAATGTATATTTGACGTTTATTTTGTAGTCGAACGGATAACCGGGATCTTCCTGATGATAGCGATATTCGAGCAGGACGGAAGCTTCCGCGGCCGAAGCTTCTGTTTCAAGCACAGTGAAGGGTTTGTCGGCTAACAGTCCGTGAATGGCAGAGCCATCGGGGAATTTATGCCGGAACTCATAAGCTTTGCCGTCGAAATAATAGCGGCCATCCAGTATGCGACAGGGAAATGGAGAGAGCTTGGCGCTTCGGTAAAAAAGGGCATGATGTTGTTTCAAATCGGCTAAGTTGTGGTAACCGGTAACAGCCTGCAGTCTGCCCCCCTTTACCGGCATAGAAAATTCCTGCAGCAGGGCGCCATGGTCAGGCAGTATTTTCGTCCGGATGCCTGTTGCCGGATCGGAGAGCTGTATCAGGCTGAAATCCTGTTCCTGCAGTGAGGCAATGGAAAACGACATGAATAAAAAATTGATAATTTACCGGATGGAAAAAGAAATCAGGGAGCAATTTCAGCAATATTTTGGAAAAGAAACACTAATAGCCGCTGCCCCGGGAAGAGTAAACCTGATCGGGGAGCACACAGATTATAACGAAGGCTTTGTACTGCCAGGCGCCATCGACCGGAATATTTATATCGGGATCGATTTTAATTCGGAGCGTCGCTTGAACGTCCTCGCCTCGCAGTATCAGGAGAAATTCAGTTTTGCGCTCGACGACGTTCATCCGGTTAAAGGCTGGCCGACCTATCTGCTGGGCATGATCTATTTCCTGATGCCGGAAAAGAAATTAGCCCGGGGAATGGATATCCTAGTGGCCGGCGATATTCCGGTGGGCGCCGGCATGAGCTCTTCCGCAGCCCTTTGCTCAGCTTTTGGGATAGCCCTCAACGAGATTTTCCGGCTTGGGCGGTCCCGGATGGATATTGCGCTGGCCGCGCAAAAGACGGAACATGAATTTGCGCATGTGAAATGCGGCATCATGGATATGTTTGTCAGCCTGCACGGGCGTGCCGGTCACCTGATAAAGCTCGACTGCCGCAACCTTGAATATGAATATATCCCTTTCGATTTCCCTGATCACTGTGTCGTGCTGGTCAATTCCATGGTGACCCATTCATTAACTGCTTCTGCCTACAATGAACGTCGCCGCCAATGCGAGGAGGGCGTTGCCCATTTACAAAAAGTTTACCCGGAAATCAAATCCCTGCGCGATGTCAAATCCGAACAGCTGAAAAAGCATCGGCGTGAGCTCGATCCGGTAGTTTATAAGCGATGCAACTACGTGTTGGAGGAAAACCAGCGCCTGCTAACCGGCTGCCATTTCCTTAAGGAAGGCAAACTGGATGAATTCGGAAAGCTGATGTATGCTTCGCACGAGGGGCTTAGCAAAGAATATGAGGTGAGTTGCCCCGAATCCGATTTTCTGGTGAACACGGCTAAAGGATTTTTCCAGGTGCGCGGCGCCCGTCAAATGGGCGGGGGGTTTGGAGGTTGCATGATCAGCCTGGTGGAAAAGGAAGGAGTTCCCGAATTCTTTGAAGGCATTGCCGAAAAATACAATAAGAAGTTTGGCAAAATACCCGACCGCTTCGTTATGCAGATAGGCGAAGGAGCGCAGATCCTGCTCTAAGGATTCAGAATACTTCACCCAGGTTCACAAAAAATCCTTTTGATCCATCAATGCCCACGCCATAATCGATGGCGATATTGGTATTGGAGTGTTTGTTCACCCTGATCCGCAGACCGCCACCGGCTGCGGGCCAGAGTTTGGTGAATTGTTTGGACGGATAGTCTGAAAAACTCTGCACATTAGCGAAAGCCACACCGCCAAACAGCCCATTCCTGGTAATATTGAACCGGTATTCCGATTCTAAGTAGAGCATATTCTCCGACCGGAAGCGCGCCTGTATATAACCACGACCGGTATTGTTGTACGTGTCCCATCCGGTGGCCGGCAGATCTAAGTATGGAGGTTTCCCGGAGGGAGTCAGCCAGTTATAGCTCCAGAAAGCCAGTATGCTCCTTTTGCGCCGGGACAAGGGAACATATTTTCTGATATCGATGGTCAGCGATTGCCAGTTGTTATCGCTCCCTAAAATGGTCAGGTTAGGGCGGTAGAGCAGGTTTGCATAAAATCCTTCATCCGCATTGATTGCATTTTTGCGGTTGTCGTAAAGGAAGTTAATGACCGGCCCCGAAGAAACCATTTTTTTCGGCAATCCGTAAATAGAGGCGTCCGAAGGCTCGCCGTTCGCCTGTCCCGATTCTTCTACGTCCCAATGGTAGTCTAGATAGTAACCCAGGCCGGCATAGAAATCGGCGCCAAATCGTTTCATAACGGCCTGGTGTATCCGAATATGGGAATAATCGATACGGTCGGCGTTGTCTAAGGAACTGTGACCTCCCAGCCCGTAAGTGTCCTGCGGATATTTGTAG
Organism: Puia sp.; assembly: GCA_035548895.1. Classification (GTDB taxonomy): domain Bacteria; phylum Bacteroidota; class Bacteroidia; order Chitinophagales; family Chitinophagaceae; genus Puia. Next base: position 4,036 of record DASZRP010000155.1, read on the forward strand.
TAGCGCCAGTCGGCTGTAATATTGTAGCGGTTGTCTTTCGTCCACCAGTTAACAATGATCGGGATGGTCAGCTGGGCGTATTGAGAATAGACGACCTGCATGGCGATATTGGATTCGTTGGTAGTCTTCGGATCTGCGGTAAAAAAAGCGACGTTGGATGCCAGGATGCCGGCGAACCCGGTACTCAGGGTGTATCCGATGGCCGGTACAATGGAAAAGTGATATTTGGCCGGCGGCCCGGTCGTGCCGGGGTTTTTGGTCTTCTTTTTAGAAATGGACCGGAACACATCGACGAGGTCTTTTTGCGGATAACCTTCGCTGTTTACGGTGTCGGTATCGGGACTGGTTAATGCACCGGGAATGCGGCTTGTATCCTTTTGGGCATGCAAATGGCGGGGCAGGAGCAGAGTCCAGACCAGACTGGCAGCAATTAAGATCCGGCAACTTCGCCTGGTTCGAGCCACTCGTTGTTTTCTTTTAGCAGGTTGATTAATTCCGAAACAGCGACTTCGCTGGGAACGCTCCGTTTCATCACTTCCTTTCCCTTGTATAAAGTGATCTTGCCCGGTCCGCTGCCCACATAACCAAAATCGGCATCGGCCATTTCTCCGGGACCGTTTACAATGCATCCCATCACGGCAATTTTCAATCCCTTCAGGTGACCGGTTACCGACCGGATCTTCGCGGTGGTCTCCTGAAGGTCAAACAGTGTTCTTCCGCAGGACGGGCAGGATATATATTCGGTTTTTGAAATCCTCGTGCGTGCGGCCTGCAAAATGGAAAAAGCCGTGTTATTAAGAAATTGCTGATTATTATCTGCCTGCAGATAGGTTCTGCCGGAAACTTTATGATTGACGATCCTTTCAGGTTCATTAACGAGCCAGATACCATCCCCCATTCCGTCTGTCAGCAAGGCGCCCGATTCCACAGCAAAATGAATCAATTGTTTGTCGATGGTTGTTTCCGGGCAATCCACCCGCAGGATGACCGGATAACGGATATCGAGGTTCATCATTTCCACGATGAACCGTCGCCGGTCCTGAACCGGATTCTTTGATGAAGAATATACGCAGAGCACCGGGTTGCGGATGCTTTGCAGCAAGGAAAGGACCTGGTGCGGATCCTGCCTGTGGGTATCGATCGAGATGAAATGGATGGAAGCCTGTTTACCGACCTTGCTTATTTCACCAACGGTTAACAGGGGGAAATATTTTTCTTCGGTTTTGCCGTTTAATTCTTCGGGGATTGTTTTCCAGCGATCGTAGTCGCAGATTACTTTAAGCGTTCCCGGCAGTGCAAATTCCGGTAATCCTCCGGCTGTATAGATAAAATCCGCAGCCGTATCGCTGATCCTCCATTTGTCGGTTTCCGGTTGATAATGGTAGCCGATGCTTTGCAGGGATTCGCGGGTGACGGGCGTTCTGCTGAAATCGGCAATAACGACCGGAGGACTGGGCGCTCCGATATGATCGAAATGATCGCTCTGCCTGCGTTTGTATTCGAAGGGCGAATAGGAAAGCTTTTGAATCGGCGGAATGGTGTCATCCGAAACCCGGTTAGTATAACGGGCAACGATATCCTGGCAAACCGGAATTTCAAACTCCGGATCTTCCGTCAGGGAAACCCGGATCGTATCTCCAATACCATCCTCGAGCAAAGTGCCGATGCCAATGGCGGATTTGATGCGACCGTCTTCCCCATCGCCGGCTTCGGTTACGCCGATATGCAACGGATAGATCACGCCAAACTCTTCCTGCATGTGATGGACCAGCAAACGATAGGCCTCGACCATCACGATCGGGTTGCTGGACTTCATGCTCAGCACGATCTGGTGATAGTTCTCGTCGCGTGCAATGCGGAGAAATTCAAGGGCGCTCTCCACCATGCCCATCGGCGTGTCGCCGTAACGGCTCATGATGCGGTCGCTCAGCGAGCCATGGTTGGTGCCGATGCGCATAGCGGTACCATGTTCACGGCATATACGGACGAGGGGCAGGAACCGGTCCCGTATGCGATCAATTTCCTCCCGGTACTGCGCATCCGTATAATTGATGAACTCGAATTTTTTCTTGTCTACGTAGTTGCCCGGGTTCACCCGGACTTTCTCCACGATTCGGGCGGCAATCTCGGCCGCATTGGGCGTGAAGTGAATATCGGCCACCAGCGGGGTCTGATAACCTCTCTTGCGGATCTCATTTTTGATCTGGAGCAGGTTCTCGGCTTCGCGCTTGCTTGGCGCCGTAATACGAATGAGCTCGGCGCCGGCTTCAATGCAGCGGATGGATTGCTCAACCGTTGCTTTGGTATCCATGGTATCCGGAGTTGTCATCGTTTGCACCCGGATCGGCGCGTCTCCGCCAATGGTCAGGTTCCCCACCTGTACGGGTAAGGTTTTCAGTCGTTCGTATCGCGTCAGGGAATTGGTATACAACTGCATAATGCGCCCGGAAAATAATGGCAAAATTAACGATTCATGGCCGTCTTTACCAATCCTTCTCCGGCTGGTCGGGCGTGTGCGTTCTGTTCTGATTCATCTTGTCCTGCACGTCTTTTTCGCGTTGGATCAGGGATCGCAGGTATTGATCCACCTGTTGTTTGCTGAGCTTGCTTTGCTGGGGTTTGGGTTTATTATCTTCCTGTTGTTTTTCCTGCTGCTTCTGATTTTGCTTATCCTGCTTTTGGTTCTTATCCTTCTTGTTGTCGTTATTTTGCTGCTGCTGTTGCTGCTGCTTTTTTTCGCGAAGCGCTTTAATGAGATTATCTCTCGCTTCCTGATCATCCGGATTTAACAGGAGTGCCTTTTTCCAGGCTTCGATGCTTTCCTGCAGTTTTTTCTGCCTGATCATCGCCACACCCTTATTGTAAAAAGCATCTTCTCTCATTTTCGGATCGGTGTTCGCCTTGAGCACTTCATCGTAGCCGGCGGCCGATTTGTCAAAATCATTTTTTCTGAATTCGGCATTGCCCAGGTTGAAATTGGCGTTTGCATTGCCGGGCGACTGCTTCAGGGCTTTCTCGTAAGCTTCTTTCGAACGGTCAAAATCCTGCGCCTTGTAAAAACGATTTCCCTTCCGGATCAATGCGTCGGTCTGCTGCGCGCGGGCAGTGAGGGATATCATTATCCAAAATGCAAAGGCAATATATTTTAAAAGCTTACGCATGTTATTTTTTTCCTGAGGCTAACACTTTTTCGGGGGTATCGTTTTTTCTTTCCGGCAGATACCATTCGACGACCAGCAGGATCAGCGCCGCGGCGATAAACCAGGGGAAATAATTTTTATATGTCACAAAATCGCTTTGTGTCAGCGCACGTTTCTCGATGCTGTCGAGGCGCTGCGACAGGGTAATATTGGCATCTTCCAGATTGTCCAGCCGGATGTACTGGCCGTTGGTCGCATCCGCAATTCCCTGCAGTTCCTTTTCATTTAGCTTTGAGATCACGATATTGCCCTGGGCGTCTTTCTTCGGTTCATTGGTGGCCGGATCGATGATGATAGAACCTTCGGGTGAACCGATGCCCACCGTATTGATCACGACCCCGTTTTCTGCAAGCTGCTTTGCCGTTTTCAATCCTTCCGGGTCGTGGTCTTCGCCGTCGGAGATCAGCACGACGGCTTTATACTTGTGCTCGTTGCGGTTGAAAGAGTTATTGGCCATTTGCAGGGCTTCGGAAAAAACAGTTCCCTGTGTCGGCACTGCGTCGGGGCTGGCTTCCGAGATATACATTTTTGCCGCGCTGTGGTCGGGCGTAAGCGGCATTTGCATGTAAGCCCTGCCGGCAAAAAGGATCAGGCCAAGACGATCATTCTGAAGTTTATCCACCAGGCGATACAGCAGCTGTTTTGCTTTTTCCAGCCGGCTGGGTTTGATATCCGTCGCTAACATGCTTTTGCTCACATCCAGCACGATCATCACGTCCACGCCCTGCCTCGACACGTTCTCTGAAGCCCCCCGGCTCCGGAGATTGGCCATACCTGCGATCAGTAGCGCAAGCACGGCCAGGATGACTACGAACTTCGCCAGAAAGCGGGTTGGCGAGAAGGATTTTACAAGCTGCTTCACCAGTTCCGGGTCGCCAATGCGTTTGCCGGTTCTTTCCTTCCATTTCAGGAGCTGGAAGTAAAGAACGATCAAACCGGATAAAACCAGCAGCGCAAGAAAATATTCCGGGTGTTCGAAATGCATTGTATAGTTGACAGATGATAGATGACAGTTGGCGGTTGATCCGTCAACTCCCTGGCAAGATAGTATTCACTGAGCCTTTCCACTATTTCTTTCCGTTAAAAAATCCCAAATGAGACAGGATGCTGTGCAGGATATGCATCCGGATTGCCGAAATATCGGCCTTATTATCCGGCGTCTCGATATTCAATACGAAAAAATAAGGGTGTTTGTTTTCTTCGATCCAGCCCACAACCCAGCCGAGTTCATCCCCATTTTCCGTGTTGCCCCATCCGGTTTTATAACTGAGCTTGTAGTTGGTATTCTGTTCGCGCAGCATGACCATTTTCACGATGTCCTGCGTGCGATGGAAAAAGGGCAGTTGATCGAAATACAATTTCTTCACCAGCCCGAGCTCTTCGTCAGGCTTAACCTTAAGCCGGTTATTCAGCCAGAAGGAATCAATGGGGCCATCGATATCCCGGTTGCCATAGCCTAAGGAATCGATCCACAGTTTCATGGTGTCGCGCCCGATACGGCGAGCTACTTCCTGGTAGTAAGGGACTGCGGAAACGGCAAAAGCCTCTTTCATGGTGAGGTCTTTATTCCAATCGGGATTCCGGCGCACCACGCTATCCCACCTGATCACCATATTCTCGTCGCTGATCCTGCCGGTCTGTAAACCGATCAGGGAATTCACGATCTTGAACGTGGAGGCGGGCGTGAATGCGCTATCGCGGTAGCGCGGCAGGTTGTAAATCGTAAAGCTGTTTTTGCTGTTGTCGAACAGGGCAAAACAGCCATTCACGCCTGCCGAGTCAAAAAAGGGTTTGAGGCTCAGATCCTCGTTCACATTGGTGGTGGAGCAGGCCAGGAAAATCAACGGGATCAAAGGCAGGACAAGCCAGTGGCGCATAGAGAAATTTTTGCAAAAATAAGCAGGTGGCGACGAAAGGGATCTTCGTATATTTAAAATGAATTTCCATCATTAACATTCACGGATTTGAACGAGGTGCTGACCAAAACAGAAATCGAGCGTTATTTTGCTGCAGAAAAACAGGCGGGACTACTCTTCCTGCTGCTTGGGCTGGCCATCGTTGTACTGGCAGTCGTTTTATACCTGGTGCTCAAGACTGATTTCTGGAAGGGAGCAGCTATTCCGCTGTTTGTTTTCGGACTTATTCAGACCGGTATCGGCTATTCTATCAGGCAGAAAGCGGATGAGCTACGGGTTAATAATGTCTATGCCTACGATATGCACCCGGTTCAGCTTAAAAATGTCGAGCTGCCGCGCATGGAAGGGGTGAACCGGAATATCAGGCTTTTCCGATGGTTAGGCGTGCTTGTTTTTGCAATCGGCGTTTTAATAGCCGCCCGCTGCTATGGAGATGAGTCGCGCCGGTTCTGGCTTGGGTTCGGCATAACCTTAGCTTTTGCAGGGGCCGATTTTTTTACCGCTGAGTCTATTGCTTCGATAAAGGCCAGTGAGTATACCGTCAAGTTGCGCGCATTTGATGAACATACTGTTCGTCCGGCGACCGATATTCCCCATCCCTGATATCAATCCTTAAACAGCGGGTTCAACATCAGGCTGCATGGCCATGCCGGCATATTTTTTAACGACTTCTTCCAGGAGGATCTCGATTTCTTCAAGCGTATTTTTCTGCACCAGCTGGTTGCGAAAGTCCTTGATATGCGGCAAACCGCGGAGATAATTACTATAGTGGCGGCGCATTTCCAGTACACCGAGCACGGCGCCCTTCCATTCAATGGAGCGATACAAATGCTGGCGCAGGGTGGCTACCCGTTCTTCCACATCGGGCGGGTTCAAATGCAATCCGGTTTTAAGAAAATATTTGATCTCATTGAAGATCCAGGGATAGCCGATCGCGGCACGCCCGATCATGATGCCATCCACGCCATAACGGTTCTTATATTCCAGCGCTTTTTCAGGAGAATCGATATCGCCATTGCCGAATATCGGGATCCGGATGCGGGGATTGTTTTTTACTTTGGCAATGAGTCGCCAATCCGCCTCCCCTTTATAAAGCTGTGCACGGGTGCGGCCATGGATCGTCAATGCGCTGATGCCCACATCCTGCAGTCGTTCGGCAACGGTTTCGATATTCTTGCTCTGATCGTCCCACCCCAGCCTGGTTTTCACGGTGACCGGCAGCCGGGTGGATTGCTTAACCGCCTTCGTAAGACGAACCATCCCATCGATATCTTTCAGCACGGCCGCTCCGGCGCCTTTGCACACGACCTTCTTTACCGGGCAGCCGAAATTAATATCCACCAGATCGGGGTTCGTCGCATCGATGATCTTTGCGCTGAGGCCCATTGCTTCCTCGTCGCCTCCGAAAATCTGGATGCCAAACGGTCTCTCGTATTCGAAGAAATCCAGCTTCTGGCGGCTTTTAATAGCGTCGCGGATCAGCCCTTCGCTGGAGATGAATTCGCTGTACATCAGATCGGCGCCGTGCTGCTTGCAAACATAACGGAAGGGCGGGTCGCTCACGTCTTCCATGGGCGCCAGCAACAGCGGAAAATCCGGTAATTCAATATGTCCTATGTGTACAGCCATCAGTCTGATTCTTGTCGCGAAACAGTCCCGGTTCAACCCGATTTACCCGAATTGATGCGGTCTTGTTAATTTCGCACAACTTCCGCGCAAAGGTAGTCGATTAAAATAGAAGGTGGAAGCCTCGAATACATGAGTACATATCTCAGGACAAGGCCTGCCTGGCTTCAATTGGTTATTTTCGGAGCGCTTACCGGGGGACTTTTTTTATTATGCTCTACCGTAGGTTTGGCGCTGGTTGCCCAGACGAACGGTCTGAGCATAATGCAGATCCCTCAAAATGTCGGCGACCTCGCCAAGCCGGAGATGGCCGGTGTGGCTCGGGGACTGCTCATAGTCCAGTTCTTCGGCCTTTTCCTGCTGCCGTCACTGATTTTCGCTTATTTGGCCGACCCGCGCCCGCTGGCATTTTCCGGGCTTAGGATGCCTGATAAAAAATCCTTTATCGGCTGGGGCATTCTGATCATCATTGCTGCTTTTTTTATGGTGGAATGGTTGTCGGAGATCAACCAGAACCTGGTATCGTCCCTCCTGGGAAAATCGGCCAGGCAATGGGTGGAACAGGGAGAAACGGAAACAGACAATCTGCTGAAGAATATTTTAACGATGAACAAACCGGTAGAATTATTGAGATCAATTCTGCTGGTCGGGGTTATGGCTGCTATTGGTGAAGAGCTGTTCTTTCGCGGCATTATGCAGCGCATTTTGATTCAGGCTTTTAATAGTCCCTGGCCGGGCATCATATTGACGGCAGCCATCTTTTCCGCTTTTCACGGACAGTTTATGGGCTTTATTCCTCGCATGATCCTGGGCATCATTTTGGGCGCGCTGTATTGGTACAGCGGCAGCATTATTCCCGCCATGGCCGGTCATTTTATCTACAACAGCGGGCAGCTGGTGCTGGTCTATTTAAAAATTGCGGATACCGATTCCCCGAAACCCGGGACGGACAAATCGGTGATGTGGTTCGGAATCCTGGCACTTGTTGTGGTCGTCTTCTTATTGAACTATATCCGGAAGAAATCGACGACGACCCTGGAATCCTTTTATGGCAGCGAAGAACCGCAGCTTCCGGATGATCCATCCTCCGTTTAGGATATTCATCCAAATACGTACCTTCATAATATGGCTCTGCACGCGCTGACTTTCAGGACCCGGGCGCTCACCTCGCTGGTGTTTGTGGCCATCATGTTAATCGGTTTGCTTTGGAACCAGTGGAGCTTTTTTATCCTGTTTTCGATTATCCATTTTGGCTGCTGGTATGAGTACCAGCAACTGGTTGCCCGGATCGATCCTTCCTACCTGGTCATCAGCTCTTTTCAGAAAT
>DASZRP010000156.1:0-2578 GCA_035548895.1 Puia sp.
TTTCACAGACGAATGAACCGGTGAGAAAAGACACCTATGTTCCCGATGGTGACTATCAGGGGTTCAAATGGCAGAACGGCCGGTGGGTATACGTGGATAAAGTATTCAATACAAGGCTGCAGGATGGGCAATATCCGCAGGACGATAAAATCCTTAATGATGCCGGCGGAATAGATGAGAACAGGCTAAGGGAGCAGTCAGAAAAAAACAGGAAGAAGGAATAGGTTATTTTGCTATTCATCGAGCTTCAGCACAGCCAGAAAAGCTTCCTGCGGTACTTCGACATTGCCGATCTGACGCATGCGTTTTTTCCCTTCTTTCTGTTTTTCCAGGAGCTTGCGTTTGCGGGAAATATCTCCTCCATAGCATTTGGCGGTTACATCCTTGCGGAGGGCGCTGATGGTTTCGCGGGCAATAACTTTTGAACCGATGGCCGCCTGAATGGCGATCTGGAACTGCTGACGCGGCAGCAGTTCTTTCAATTTCTCACAAAGCCTGCGACCGAAATCCTGTGCCCGGCTCCGGTGAATGAGCGCACTGAGAGCATCTACCTTATCGCCGTTGAGCAGAATATCCATTTTGGCAATATCGCTGTCCCGGTAGCCAATGGGATGGTAATCGAACGAAGCATATCCCCGGGTCTGACTTTTCAGCTTATCATAAAAATCAAATACGATTTCCGTAAGCGGCATTTCGAAATGGAGCTCTACCCTCGTTGGAGTTAAATAATGCTGGTTCAGTAGAATACCTCGTTTGCCTAAACATAAAGTAATGATGTTCCCAATATACTCCGGCTTGGTGATGATCTGGGCTTTGATATAAGGTTCTTCTATGCGTTCGGTCCGGGTAGGGTCGGGCATTTCAGCCGGATTATTCACCTGGATTTTCTCGCCTTTGCTCGTATAGGCAATGAAGCTGACGTTCGGGACGGTGGTAATTACGGTTTGATTGAATTCTCTTTCCAGCCGCTCCTGCACAATTTCCATATGCAGCATGCCTAAAAAGCCGCAGCGAAAGCCGAAGCCCAGGGCCTGGGAAGTTTCCAGTTCGTAGGTCAGGGCTGCATCGTTCAGTTGCAATTTGTCCATGCATTCCCGGAGCTCTTCGAAGTCATCCGTGTTCACCGGAAAAATTCCGGCAAATACCATGGGTTTTACTTCTTCAAAACCCTGTATCAATTGCGGTTCGAGATTGGATGCCAGCGTAATGGTATCCCCTACTTTCACTTCTTTGGCATTCTTGATTCCTGTAATGAGATAGCCTACATCACCGGCCTGGAGTTCAGCCTTCGGCAAAAGTGAAAGCTTGAGTACGCCGATTTCATCCGCCGTATACTCCTGCCCGGTAGACACGAATTTTACTTTGTCTCCTTTTTTCAGGGTTCCATTCATGATCCGGAAATAGACGATAATGCCCCTGAACGAGTTGAATACGCTGTCGAAGATCAGGGCCTGCAGGGGAATATTGGGATCGCCCTGCGGCGGCGGGATCCGCTCAACGATGGCTTCCAGGATAGCCTCCACGCCTAGCCCGGTACGGGCGCTGGCTAACAGTATATCCTCTTTTTTGCAGCCAATCAGTTCGATGATCTGATCTGTGACTTCTTCCACCATCGCCCCGTCCATATCGATCTTGTTGATCACGGGAATGATTTCAAGATCGTTTTCTATGGCGAGGTAAAGATTGGAGATGGTCTGCGCCTGAATGCCCTGGGAGGCGTCTACCAGCAGCAAAGCCCCTTCGCAGGCTGCTAATGCCCGGCTGACCTCATAGCTGAAATCCACATGGCCCGGCGTATCGATCAGATTGAGTGTATAGCGCTCCCCCTTGCCGGTATAGTCGATCTGAATGGCGTGACTTTTAATCGTAATGCCCTTCTCCCTTTCCAGGTCCATATCGTCCAGCACCTGGTCCATCATTTCCCGTTCACTGACGGTATGAGTAGTTTGCAGGAGGCGGTCGGCCAGGGTAGACTTTCCGTGGTCGATATGGGCGATAATGCAAAAATTCCGGATATGCTTCATGGGTGCGCGAAGGTACTAAAAAGGGATGACAGTTGATAGATGACGGATGATAGATGACGGATGACAGATGACAGTTGGCGGACTTCCGGTGAAACAGGTTGCTCCAAATAAGCCAGCCTCATACACAAAGAGCCCGTTAACTGTCATCTGTCATCCGTCATCTCCTCTTGGCCTTCCAAAGCCACGGTCGCCCCTTCTTCCCGCAGGTATTGTATTTTAAGATGGTCATAAAATGAGTGCCTGTCCACGACCACCGCGGCAATGCCGGCTACCATGCCGGCCAGCATCAGGTAAAATATCAGGCTGTGCCGGTCCGTCATTTCCAGTACCAGGATGGATGACGTGAAAGGGGTCCTGGTTATACCGGTAAGGAAGCCGACCATTCCGGTCAATATCAGCAGATTCGTATTGGAATCAGACAAATGCATCCATGAAGAAAGCACCGACCCGATACTGGCGCCGGAGGCCAATGCAGGAGCAAAAACTCCGCCGGCGGCTCCGGTTGAATAGGAAATGACAGATCCCGAGACGCGAACCAGGGGCGTGTACCAGGG
>DASZRP010000157.1:0-8951 GCA_035548895.1 Puia sp.
ATTACCCGGGTGGCTTTGAATGTACCTGTCACATAGACCCGGGCAGTGTTAGCCGACATCGAATCGTTTAATATGCGCAGCAGGGAATCGCTTTGTGCTTTTAATGCTGTTTGTGAAAACAGGAGCAGGATAAACGGGAAGGTATGCTTGAGGTTCATATCGTTTATTTTTGCGTTGACCAGGTAATGCGGATCCTGACATTTATTTCCTTATCGATCTTATCGCGTACAATACCCGGGATGGTAATTTCAAAATCTTCCGGCTTCAAATTAAAATTGGCATTCCCGAGAATGCTGTTTTCTCGTATCTCCAGCGTTGCCGGTTCCTCGATCATTTTGGTAACTCCGTGAAGCGTTAAATTGCCTCTCACGGTAATAGGGTAAACGCCGGGCTTGTTCATCGGACGGGAACAGGAGTAGCTGCCGCTGAATTCGGCTTTCGGATATTTGTCGCTCTCGACATAGTTCTCATTGAAATGCTCCTGCATCAGTTCTTTCCGGAAAATAAATCCTTTCATGAGCACCGCGAATGCCAGGTTCTTTTGCACGGTGTCGATGATGGCAAAAGCCTGATTATTTTCGGCTGTAATATCTTCTAACGGGGTCTTAGAGTAAAAGCCGATAAAACCGTTTCGGGCAGCATACCGGGTCTGTGCATGCGTAACCTGGACAATCACCAATAGGGAAGCAGCAGACAGGAAAACGGATAACCTGGTCATAGTTAGATTGGGTTGATTAAGATTTTGATCAATCGTTTGGCGCGCCCCGGTTCACCCAGTCTACAATGGTATTGATACTGCAATCGTCCATTTTGGGTTGACCGAAGGGCATGCCTACATAGCCGGGGGCGTGAGTTATATTGCCCACGAGATAGCCATTGTCGGCATACACTTTCAGATTATCATAAGTGTCGAGCCGGATACCGCCGCTTCCCGAAGTATTTCCTTCACCATGACAGCTATAGCAATTCATTTGCAGGATCGGTACAACATTGGCTGTATACTTCATGCCGGTCGTATCGCAGCTCCCGCCGCTGCCGCCGCTCAATTCCTCCTCATTTGCTTTCGAACAGGAAAAAATAAAAAGGCTGAATACGGAAATAACAAAGAGCCAATGGATAATCTTCATAGTGACAAATGTTTTACAATGGTTGTTTCAATTCGATCCTCCTATTACGCAGTCGACCAGGTTTACATCCATCAAAAAACCGGTACACCGACCTTTAATGCTGACGGAATCCCCTTTTTTTATTTTCCCGAGCCCTGCAGAGTCCATTGCGGAAAAGCTGCAGTTTATGCCGCCCGTACCTGTTGCATTCAGCAATATGTTTATATTCCTGGCATCGCTCACTATGGAAGTGACCAGTCCCTGCACCTCCAGCACTTTGCCGGTGAATTTTTTCCCGGCGGCCTGCTCATTGCTTTCAAACTCCTGATAAAGAGCCACGGCGGCAATCGTATAGTCGGCGGCATCGTCGACAGTACTACGATGCGGTTTTAAATACAGGCGGGCTGCCCAGATCAGCATTACGATAGCCAGAAGGCCCGCGGTGAAAAATATTTTTCGACGCATTTTTTTGACAAAGGGGTGCCTGCCCGGTCGAACCGGAGCAAATACACCAGGTGATTTTTTTATTTATGTAGTGGAACCGTTATGCCCAGGCGAAGCCCGGCGCTGGAAATGGGAAGGCTGCCGATTCCCACGCCCGATAACGGAATGCTGATATAGGGTTCTGCCCGGATCAAAATATGATTTCCTATTTTGTATTCATAGCCAGCGCTCAATTGAATGATCGAAAAAAGATTATTGCCTGAATTCTTGTAAGAAACTGCGTGCGACCAGCCCGGACCGTATCCGTCTGCCGTGTACACATAGTTTTCTTTCTTCATCAGGTAGCTCGACAAACCGGCTGTTGCAAAGAATCGCCCCTTGCGGGTAAAGCTAAAATCGTAGCGCAACGAAACGGGTATTTCGAACATATTGCAATTGCCGTCGATATCCTCGATATTGATCCAGGCCGGAATATTTGTTTTGCTTTTATCGAAGTACTGCCCGTCGCTATAGTATTGTTTTCTGTCCCAGAAGACTCCTGCTTCTACCGACAGGTGTTTGTTGAACCGGTAGCCGCCCAGGATACCCACGCTGTAGCCTACATTTTTCACTGACTGGAATTTGACCGTACTGAGATCAGGGCCGGCTAACACGCTAAGATATATTCCCCGCTCTTTTGTCTGCTGCTTTGTTTTTTTATCAGGTTTTGTCGTTGCCGTTTGTTGCACAACAGCAGGCTTGGTTGTTGTTGTTGTTGTGTCTTTAACGGGTGCGGCAGCTTCGTTCCCGGGTTTAGCAGTTTCCTGAGCTTCTGTTGACGATTGAGATGGTGAGGGATTTGAAATGCCTGCCGGGTTGCTGGCAGTTTCCTGGTCTCCCACGGAACCATTAACGCCGCCAGTTGACGATTTGTTTTTCAGCTTCTCTGAAGAAGAAGTAGTTCCGGAAAAAGAGCTCTCGAAGGAGCCGGCAGCAGCTGCTTTCTCCGGTTGGTTGCCGGATTTCCGGGAAAGATCATTCCGGTTCCCTGGCAGTGAAGCGGTATTCTCCTTTTCATTGTCCGGTTTGGCCTCTGTCAGCCCATGCTGGCTGCCAGGGTTTTCTTTTTCGGAATGAACGGCGCCTTTCGCCAGGGGGGCTTTGCCGGTGGCTGATGTTTGTTTTCCGAAGGGCAAATATTTTATGCTTAGAAAAGCAAGGGGAATCAACAGGAGCAGCCAAAGCAACCCGCTCTTCCTATTGTTATTTCCTCTTGGTTCGAAAACGCTTTGCTGTTCTTCTCCTGCATTCGATTGCAGGCGCCCGAGCACGCCATCCCAGTCTGAATCGGAAGTCTTCAGGGGATATTCTTCGCCCGCTTTGCGAAACAGTTCATCGGATTCGTCGTCTAAATATTCCATGTTTTAATTTCCTCTTTTGACCTGATCAGCTTTTGCAGGAACACTTTGGCCCTCGACAGGTTCGATTTTGAAGTGCCGATCGAAATGCCCAGGGCTTCTGCGATCTCAAAGTGACTGCATCCGTCGATTACGAACATATTGAATACCACGCGGTAAGTCGGCGGAAGGCTTTTTACATAAGTGATCAGTTCTTTGTAAAGCAGCAGATGATCTGCATTTTGACTCCGGTCGGCGTCTTCCCAAACATAATCCGGGATCCCGCCAATTTCCGGCGCCATGTGATTCTTGCGCAGTTCATCTATCGATGTGTTGATCACAATGCGTCGTATCCATCCCATCAGCATACGTTCCAGGATATCGTCCCCTTCGCTTTTGAATTTGTCAAAATGCCGGAATAATTTCACAAAAGCATCGTTCACCACATTGACCGCAACCTCGTACCGGTAGATATAGCGGAAGCTGATCTTCAAAGCATAGCCATAGTACCGCTCGTACAAAGTCTTCTGAGACCGCGGATCCTGCTTTTTGCAACCTTCAATTAACTGTTTCAGATTGTCCAAGGTAGTCGTATGCAATTAACTGGTTAAATCATAGGGATCAGGTTGTTGTGTTTTTCATGGATAGATTGGGTCTTTTCATAAAATTCGGATTTATATTGATTATTGAGGCGCGTCAGGGCTGAATTGGTTCACTACGGGCCATATGCCCGGCGATGGGAAACTGACTCCTTTATTGCTTCCACGAACGCCATTGTCTGCTCCAAAATGATACAGGGGCCATCCTTTAAAAGTCAGCTGTGTCTTTCCGAACACGGTGATGGTCCCGAACAGTGCCTTCTCCAGGATAGAGGGCACGACAATATTGGCGCCGGTAACCTGGTATATCGGCCAGGTAGCATCGTTGCTGAAATCGGAAGCGGTATAATTATTTTTATTCTGCTGATCGTGACTGAACGAATAGAGCGTTACGCCGCGATCATCGGTCAGGTACTGCAATACTCCGGTGCCGGGATGGTAGGTGCTGTCGTAGGAAACACCGTCCATGCCCACAAGCTGCGCGTTCACCAGCATAACCGTGTAATCCGGCTTGGCGACGAACCAGATATTTCCCACGCCTTCTCCATTCAGATCGCCGGCTTTCGCATCGTTTGCAAAATAGTAAAGAGGCCAGCCTTTATAGGTTGTCTGGATCGAACCATCCGACCGGGTAATGGTGCCGAAATCCTTGCCGTCGAGGCCCGTCCCGGCATTTAGTGTCCCTGTATGAAAAACCGGCCAGGCGGTAAGGCAGCTTCCGGTACAGGCGGAATTTCCATCAGCGTCCAATGAAAAGAAATACAGGGTTCTTCCGGCGCTGTCGGTGAGCACCGAGCCGAGGCTGGTGGCTGTAGAAACCTGAACATTGATGACCGGCGGAGCGGGATTATTGCTGCTGCTCTTTGAGCAGGAAAAAAGTGTTGTAATGGATAAGACCAATCCCAACAGTACTGTATTTTTTAAGTTCGTTTCCATAAGATGATAATCTTGATGTCTTCAGTTTACGCACAGAAGAATATACGGCGGGTTAAGAAACGGGTTGCGTCTTCTTCGGCTTTCTGGAACGATCTTAAAGTCGGCAAAATAAAACCCGCACCCTCAGGCTGTTAGCCTGAATGATGCTGGTAAAATAAGCCGGATTTTCTTAGCTCTGTACCGGATAATTCCACCGCTGAGATTGGAATGTCATTTATTAATATCATATTTTCATCTGATTGTTTTAATCTGCTTTTATGCTTTCTTTTGTTAAAAAAAGCATGAAAAGAATTTGGCTATTTGCCGGCAGCTTTCTGCTGACCCTCTCTCTATTTACCGCCCAGGCCCAGGTGAACGATCCCGGACAGGTAGGGCGGGATGCGGCGACCAACCGCGCCAATAGTGATATGGATAATGCGGCGAATAACGGCGTTGACAAGGCCGAGCAAGGCGTACGTAACCTTTTCAAGAAGAAAAACAAGAACACCAACACCAATTCATCTAATTCCAGCTCCGCTCAAAGCGAGCCCCAGGATAACGCTAATGGCGCTGCCCCGGCGCAATCGGTAAAAAGCTATCAGAATTACGATTTTGTAGCCGGAGACAAGATCATCTTCAGCGATAATTTCACGGACGATCAGGATGGAGAGTTCCCGGCGCACTGGAACCTGGAAAAAGGGCAGGCCACGATGAACAAAGTGCAGAGTGTTCCCAGCTTCGCCTTGACGGATGGAAATTATGTGGTCGTCAGCCCCAAAATGACGACAACGAACTACCTGCCGAAAGAGTTTACCGTAGAGTTCGATACTTATTTTGAACCAAACGCTTATGGTATTCTCCTGCGTTTTCGGGTGGCGGGGGAGACAAACGATTCCAATGGCGACCTCAGCGTAAACTCGGGGGAAATAAGTTTTGATGGAGCCAGCGACGCCAACATAAGCCTGCATGCCAGCATGCCTTCGGCGATTGCAGAAGAGAATTACCAGAATAAGTGGCATCATATTGCCGTAGGTTTCAAGAACAGGCAGATGAAGGTCTATGTTGACCAGTATCGCGTGCTGGTAGTCCCTGATGTAAAAGTGGATTATGCCACACTGAATTTCGCCGGTATTGGCAGCCAGGACGCACCGATTATTTTTACCAATGTAAAAATTGCCGAAGGCGGCAGTCAGAATATGATCGGAAATATTCTCACCAATGGCAAATTCATCACCCATGGAATTACTTTCGATGTCGATAAGTCGGTGATCCGGCCGGAGAGCATGGGTGTGTTGAACCAGGTGGCAAAATTCCTGAAAGACAATCCTTCCGTTAAGATGGAAATCGACGGGCATACGGATAACTCCGGCGCGGCTGCTCATAACCTGACGCTATCCCAGCAACGAGCCGATGCGGTAAAGGCGCAGTTAGTATCGATGGGTATTGATGGGTCCAGGTTCACGACCAAAGGATTCGGCGATACCAAACCGATTGCTGACAATGGTACGCCGGAAGGAAAGGCCAACAACCGGAGAGTGGAATTTGTAAAAACCTCCTAAGGGGGCAGGGCCTCTTCAGTAGAACTGTGCCGATTTAAAATATTTAACCCTAACCTTTCGGAAGTGAGAAAAACATCCGCACTGCTGCTCTTCATATTGATCGGAACGGCAGCCAATGCCCAGGATTGCCCCCAACTGCCGGCGCCCTGTCCATACGAAACCTCGATTGCACACGTAAACGATATCGCCGAACGTACAAAAGACAATGCGGTTTTCCCGGCGGAAATAAAAATGGAGGATAATGTACGTAGCCGCCTGGCCTCCGAAGTGGAGCGTCTCGCCAAAAGCCTGGGCTGGACCGTCTATAAGCTCAACGAGGAAGGGCTTGATGGCAGTCCCTATGTTGATATTCGGTTTGATACCTGGAATGCCACTCCCTTCGAGAAAAGGCCTCCTCATTATTACCAGATCAGTTTTGTGTTCATCATCAATGCCGATTCGCTGGGCGCCTGGAGGGATTGGCAGCGGAATGCTTTGCAATCCAAAATATCCCAGGCCACCGATCAGTATACGCAGTCGCAGCAGTCAAATCCTTTGCTGCAGAAATATCAGGATTCCCTGAACTATTTTACGAACCAGTTTGCAAAATTTATGCAGGATGAGCAGCCGGCTTATATGAAAGATCTGCAGAATAACAATCAAAAGGGAATCGATGCCCATCAGCGAAAGATGGACGCTATGCAGCACAATATTGACCGGATTCAGAAGAAAATTGAATCTATCCAGTCGGAAGGGAACAAGGGCTTTGATGATCTGTATGCCAAAGAGATCAATCCAAAAACAGTAGCTTTTGCGGAGAGCAGCATGGGGCTGATCCATTTTTATATCAACCCTTATGATGCAGATTTCGCGCTGGATAATGGAGTTCAGCCCCAACAAAAGCTCAGTATCCCCGGGGCCTTTTATGCGGGAATGACCAATAACCATGTTCCGCCCGACCGGCATAGTTACGAGATCCAGTTCCGGGATTTCTATTTTAATAGCCCTTCCTGTGTGGGCACGATATTATTTGGCGACTTTCTGTCGAAAACATCCGATGGCCGCTACCCGGCCGCGTTCACCAAAACCTTTACAACCGACAAAGTGATCATTCGGGATGTCAAGAAAATCACCTGTGAAAAGGTGCAAACTGTTGCCGTGCACGTGGAGGGGAAAAACACTACCGTTAATACGATCCTGAAATCTTTTGACTGGAATAGCGTGTATTCCCTGATTGATCGGCCTTAAAAGCCGGGTGATTGCCGGAAAAATCCGGATTTGTTTTATCTTCCGGGATCAAAAAGGCTCAATGACTACCGTTTTACACGACACCCCCAAAACCCCAAAGCCGTCCGAAACAAAGAAATCCGCTCCGGCGCTTCCCGACAGGCTTTATTCCTTAGATGCCCTGCGTGGCTTCGATATGTTCTGGATCATGGGCGCAGACGCGCTGTTCCATGACCTTGCCAATGCGACGAAATCATCCTTTTTTCAGGTGATCGCGGATCAGTTGGAACATCCCGAATGGAATGGCTTTCATTTTTACGACCTGATCTTTCCGCTCTTCCTGTTTATGGCTGGCGTTTCCACTCCATATTCAATCGGAAAGCAATTAGAAAAAGGCAAAACTCGCCAGCAGGTACTGCTTCGCGTGATCCGAAGAGGCCTGGTCCTGGTTTTTCTGGGACTGGTTGTCAACAACGGGTTGGAAATACGACCTGTTTCTGACATTCGGTTCGGCAGTGTGCTGGGAAGAATCGGTCTGGGCTACATGTTTGCCAATATCATTTTTCTCTATGCAAAAGAAAAAGCGCAGATCGCTTGGTTCTGGGCCATTCTGATCGGGTACTGGCTCCTGTTGAAATTTACTTCTGCTCCGGGCTATCCGATGGGTGATCTTACGATGCCCGGCAATTTCGCTTCCTACGTCGACCGCCTCTTCATGCCCGGTAAGCTGTATAAGGGAATTCATGATCCTGAAGGATTTCTGTCGACTATCCCCGCGGTGAGCACGGCCCTGTTGGGGATCCTGGCGGGCGGTCTGCTCAAGAACGGCAAAATGAGCGGGAATAAAAAGGCGGGCTGGCTGGCGGGGGTCGGCGCTGTGTTGATCGTCCTTTCCCTGATCTGGAATATCGATTTCCCAATCAATAAAAATCTTTGGAGCAGTTCATTTACCCTGCTTGTCGGAGGTATAAGCCTGATCCTGCTATCAGGGTTTTATTATATTATCGATGTGCTTGGATATAAAAAATGGGCTTTTTTCTTCCGGGTCATTGGGATGAACTCGATATTGATTTACGTATCCGGTCATTTTATCAACTGGTCTTATACGACCAACGCCTTCTTCAAATGGTTCGGGCAACTCGCCGGCGATCCCTGGGGCGCGGTGGTGATGTCGATCTGTCTGCTGTTCGTGAAGTGGATGTTCCTGTACTTCATGTACAAAAAACGGATCTTCCTGAGGGTTTAATGTGAACCTTGTTTGATTTTATCGAATTTATATTTTCGGTGCAATCAGATCGTTTGCAGATAAGCGGCGAATTTCATCAAAGCATCTCTGGCCTTTCCGATTTGCACTTCCGCTTCATGGAAATTGCGCTGCTCGATGGCTTCGCGTATACCAGGCATGGTTTTTACTCCGTAGCCCGTGTACATACCCGGCGCATAAAGTACATGTTTATACCAGGGCCGGAGCGGAAGTCCGCTGTCTAACAATAACTGCTGCTCGGCCCTGTAAAGTTTCTGATTTAATTCATCGGCCTGCTTTCCGGTGCTGAGCGCGTTCATCCAATCGCTTTGGGCTTTGGCAATTGCTGTAGCAAGAACCGGAAGCGTTTGCCTGAGGGGAGTAAAGTCCAGTGGTGGAACTGCTTCTTTCGGTTCAGCCGGAACAAAGGGTTTTGCCGTATCGGCCGCCAGCTTTGAATAATTGTTTTTCAGAATCTCGTTATTGATTGCGGTCGATTCACG
>DASZRP010000158.1:0-4312 GCA_035548895.1 Puia sp.
CAGAAGACAACAAGGAGATCGTCAGATTTCTGCAGAAGGAATTGCAGGGCAGCTATAATATCTTCAGCGCGGCCGATGGCCAGGAGGCGCTGGATATCCTGCCGGAGCAGGACGTGCAATTGGTGATCACCGATATCATGATGCCGGTGATGGACGGTCTTGAGCTTTGCAAAAAGATAAAAACGGATATTCGGTACAGTCATATTCCCGTGATCATGCTAACGGCGAAGAACAGTCTAACGTCGAAAATCCAGGGACTGGAGAATGGAGCGGACGCTTATATCGAAAAGCCCTTTGCGTTGGAGTATCTCCAGGCGCAGATCAGCAGCCTGCTCAGCAACCGGAATAATATCAAGCAATATTATGCGCATTCGCCGCTGGCCCATATTAAGGGCATTGCGCCGACGAAAGCCGATACCAGCTTCTTGGAGACCCTGCAGCAGATCATCGAGGAGAACATCACCAGCATGGACCTGGACGTGGATACGCTTTCGAAGATGATGAATATGAGCCGCGGCAGCTTCTACCGGAAGATCAAGGCCCTCAGCGATCTTACGCCCAATGAGCTGATCCAGCTCGCGCGATTGAAAAAAGCGGCGGAGCTGTTAGCGCAAGGCAAGTACCGGGTGAGCGAAGTGGCCAGCATGGTCGGCTATAGTCTGAACAGCAATTTCTCCAGGGATTTTCACAAGCAGTTCGGCATTACGCCCTCTGGTTACTCCGCCAGTTTGCGCAGCGATGCGAAGCCGTAGTAAATTAATGCAGACGAATCCCCTTTGAAGCCTGATCAGACAGCCGTCCTTCCTGTTTTCCGTTATTGAGCTTATTCAACCATTTTGTGCCGAGCCCAAGTATTCCTGTTCTGGGAAAAAAATTATTGGTAAAAAAGCTCTGGGCCGGCAAATTTTCTTCGAGCTAATCTTCTTGTTGCGAATGACTTACCTCCGCAAATATTAAATCATATATAAAAAGGTCGTAGCCCCATCAGTCTGGCAATTATTTTGCCTGATGTCAGCATAAGGCTGTGAACCATTCCATAACCTTTTAATCCAATACCATGAAAAACAAAATCCTAAAAACCCTTGGGTTTATTCTGCTCGCCATTATTCTACTAACCAGCATAGGTTTTTACCTATTCAAAAGAAACATCAGGCGTATTGTAAAAACCAGGCTCGACAAGGAACTAATAGCGCATGCCAGCTTCTCAGATATCGATATATCGTGGTTACGGGATTTCCCGCATATATCGGTCGGTCTTAATAATTTTCAAATCATTGGCGTGGGGGAGTTTGATGGGGATACCCTGCTTAATGCCAAACAACTTGACTTATCCTGCAACCCCTTTCATTTTATTCTGGCCGACAGCCTGAGTATTTATTCCATCAGCATCAGCGACTCCAGATTACATGCATTAATTCTTAAAAATGGACACCGCAACTGGGATATTCTGAGAACGGAGCATTCATCAACAACAGCAGCATCATCCGGCAAACCATTGAAATGGGATTTGAGAAAATATGCTATTCACAGCGGATATATAAATTTTAAAGATGAGACCAGGAATATCCATATAGAAACAGTCGGTTTGGAACAGGAGGGTAAAGGTCATTTTAACCGTGATCTGTTTACAGTGAACACAAAGATCAATGCGGATGCCATCCAATTTATTAAGGGTGGTTCAATTCCATTCCAACTCAGTGCCAAAGCCAGGATGGCCGTCGCCCTGAAGATCAACCGTAAGACAAACACTATTACTTTCGCTAACGATGATATTTATTTGAACGACCTGAAGCTGCATTCAGTCTTTTACTTCAGGTGGATCAATGATAGCAGTTATGATATGAATATCAGCTTCAGATCGCCCAACACCGAATTCAAAAACGTTCTCTCTTTACTATCGCCGGTTTATCAACGCGATTTTGAAAGCCTCAAATCCAGCGGATCGGTTGGGCTAAATGCATTTGTAATCGGAAAGTACGATTCGAAACACTCACCTGCTTATCATTTGAGTCTCGATGTGAAGAATGGCTTTTTCCAATACCCCGACCTGCCCATTCCAGTCAAAAACATAAACCTCGCGGTGAATATCGACAACCCGGATGGCATAATGGACCATGCGCTCCTGAACATTCCCAAGGCTCATCTTGAAATTGACAATGACTCATTGGATTTTCATTTGTTGATAAAAAATCCAAAGTCCAACCCTTTTATCGATATGGCTTTTTCCGGAAAAATGGATCTGGCAAATATTACAAGACTGATGAAACTGGAATCCGGCACGAAACTCAGCGGAATGCTCCAGGCTAATATCTATGCAAAAGGAAATACTTCAGTTGCCAATAAGCAGCGGAAAAATAAATTTACCGCTGCAGGAAATTTTTCACTCAAAGATTTCTTATATATCTCGAGGGATTATCCGGATGGAATCGTACTGACCGATCTGCTCCTTACCCTGAATGCAAAAAATACTCAGATCAATGAACTAAAAGGTGGTTATCTCTCGACGCATTTCGATGCCACCGGTACATTTAATAATGTTTTCGATTTTGCCATGAAAAACAATCCGCTGCAGGCTTCGATCGATCTTAAGGCTGACGAAATCAATCTCAGTCAATGGTTGGGGTCAGTCAGGGATAGCGCAAAATTACATGCTTCGGTTACTGCACCTGCTGCATTGGAAGTCCCCGCCAATATAAACTTTACCATCAAAGCATCAATCGATAATTTCCACCAGGGCAACCTGGATATGCATAATCTTTCTGGTACCATAGCCGTATCTGACGAGACCTTACATTTTAAGCAGGTTAAAGCAGATGCTTTAGATGGGACGATGCTAATCAACGGTACTTATTCGACAAGGGAAGGAAGAGAAAATCCGGTAATCTCATTGACTTACGATGTAAACGGGGTGGATATACAGAAAACATTTTTTGCTTTTAACACACTGCAAAAAATGATGCCCGTGGGCAGGTTTATGTCCGGCAAATTCAATTCGCATATAAATGTCAACGGGAGTCTGGACCAGGACATGCTACCCAATTGCCCGACCTTGCACGGTGATGGAAATATCGTACTGACGGAAGGATCATTAAGGGCTTTTGGCCCAATCGACAGGCTTTCTCAGACCCTCGACATCAAAGAACTAAAAGATATCTCATTAAAGGATGTACATGCAGACTTTTCCTTTGAAGGCGGAAAAGTCGTTTTGAACGCATTCCCGGCGCACGCGGGTGATATTGACATGGAAATATTTGGATCGCATGGTTTCGATCAGACCCTGGCTTATGATATCAACCTGAGCGTTCCACGCAGTAAACTGGGCCATAAGGGAACTGCTTTTGTAAAAAATGTGGTAAAAGATGCTGCTGATAAAGGAATTCCGGTAAAGCTGGATGAATCGGTGAACATACTGGTGAAATTAGGTGGGACCATCAATAATCCGGATGTTAAAACAGACATGAGTGCGGTTGTTGATAAGGCTTCCGAAGATCTGCAAAAAGAAATGAATGAATTTGTAAATGCCAAGCTCGATAGCGCCAGGCAACAGTTACGCAGACCGGCTGCCTCTAAAAAATCAATGTTTGTTCAGACCACTTACAAACCCAGGAAGACGACAAAGTCAAAAAAGCCGGGTAGGCACGCTCATAATAAAACCAGCTCTTCAAAATCAAAAAAGAACACCAGGTCAAAGAAAAAATATGAATCTGCATCTCTGACAGGAGCGAAGAACATGACCGGCAGCTAAAAACTTTTACCGTAACAATCACTTTGGTCCTGTCGAAAAAAATGCCCCTTTTTCCAGGGGCATTTTTTTATATTCCTTTAGTATTCTCAATACCCTCGATTTCGTCTGCTCCTTCAATCAAAAATATCCGAAGAAGAGGCAATAGCGAAATCGGCATATTGCCAGGATTTTTCAAATGCTGATCTCACCGTCCGCGCTTCTCCATCCTTTTTTTGAAGATGCAGGGCATTATACAACCCGATCAGCGCCCATCCATTCTTACGCCAGGTTTGCAAATCCCGGTCGTAAACTGCTTCAGCCTCTTTATACTTTTTCGCCCCGAGCAGTGCAGCTCCCAGGTGGTGTCGAACGGAGAAAAACCAGTCTGGTGGTTCATTGTAATTTAAATTGTCTTCCATAACAACGGCTTCCCGCAGCAGGGCAACAGACCGATCAATCCGGTTTTGCTTTACCGCGATGCCGGCCGACAAGACTTTCGATGCGATCTGCACAAGATCCGCCGTAGTATTGATATTCCAGATGGTAAGATGCTGCAGAGAGGTGTCGGAAGCTAGCGACCGGAGGGCG
>DASZRP010000159.1:0-9710 GCA_035548895.1 Puia sp.
GGACAGTTGTTTGCGCAATATCTTGTACCGATACAACGGTTGTAGGCCATCTGGTTCAATCCTTCGCTGCTGTGGTTGGTCGCGGAAACCGGGCAAACATTCTCGCAGGGCGCATTGTCGCAATGCTGGCAAAGCATGGGCTGGAATATCGTCTGTATGCTGTCGGGATTGCTGTAGTCGCCGGTAAAATAGCGGTCGATGCGCATCCAGTGCATATCGTGATAACGCATCACTTCATTCTTGCCCACCATGGGTACGTTATTCTCGGCATGACAGGCCACCACGCAAGCGCCGCAGCCAATGCAGGAGTTCAGATCGATCGACATGCCCCAGTGAATTCCGGGCTTATCGTAGTATCCGTAAAGCGTACCCTGCTTTTCAAAATCTGCGAGACCGCCGAAACGCTCCAGCATCTCTTCTCTTTCTTTCAGTATTTCTTCCGGCTCTTTGATGAATTCTTCCAGGTCCATTTCCTTGATCACCGAGGTGCGGCCTTCGTAGGAATTATGGGTCTGGGTGAACGCGATCTGGTATTTTTCGTTCGTTTTTTCAAATTCAACACCGGTGCTGTACCAGTCGATCGTCGATCCATTGAAACTGGAAAAAGGATAAGCATTTCTGCCGGCGCCGGGCACTGCGCGGCCGATATAATCGGGCGTGTTCTTCGGATCGGCGCTCTCATGTCCATACCCCACCGCAATGGCCAGCACGCCATCGGCTACTCCCGGCACGGCCACCAGCGGAATAGTCAATTCATTGCCATTGGCTTTGATCTTAATTACCGGACGCTCGGGATGCACTTCAAAGCGGTCTGCATCGTGCGGATCGCTGAGGTCGATGCCAAAATTGTCGGCCAGGAATTTCGGCGATACCATCACGAAATTGTCCCAGGTTGACCGGGCAATCGGGTCCGGCAATTCCAGCAGCCAGGGGTTATTGGATTGCTTACCAACGCCCATGTTCACCTGCTGGTAGATCACCAGTTCAATTGCACTGCCTTTCTTCGAAGCGATAGCGCTGGCTGCTTCACCCAGTTTGCTGCTGTTGAAAGCAGCAGCGCCGGCGGCAGCTTCTGCAGCTTCCAGCACGCCATCCTGAAGCGCTTTTTCATAAGCTTCGAGCGAACCGAGCTTGCCTTCCCAATATTTTTTGAAATATTCGTCGTATGTCTGCGTATTACCGCTCCATTTCATCAGCGACTCTTCATAAGGCCGGGTAATAAAAAGTGGAGCGATCACCGGCTGCATCATTGAAATATAGCCAGCCTTTGGTTCGGCATCACCCCATCTTTCGAGGAAGTGTGGTGAAGGGGCTGCGAATTTGCAGAGCTCGGTGGTTTCGTCGAGCCGGTCGTTGAAAGAAACAGTCGTCTTTACTTTCTGAAGACCAGCTTTAAATTTTTTGGAATCGTAGTAGTCGTAAGCCGGGTTCACATCGTAGATGAACAGCGCGCCTACTTTACCGTCATTCATATCGGCAACCAGCGTATTGATATCGCTGTCGACACCCTGGCGGGTAAGCAGCGGTGCAGACCAGGTAATGGTTGAACCGTTTGCACCGATCGCTTCATTTATCGCGTTTACGATGAGTTGCACGTTTGCGTCATTGCTTCCGCTCACCACCAATGCACTGCCCTTGGCAGCCATCAGATCCTTCGCCACTTTGGTAACACCGGCCTTTAGCTTTTCTGAAATGGCCGGAGCAGTCACGTTTCCACCGAGGGCAGCCAGGAGCGCGAGTGCAACAGCTCCGGTTTCCGAAGGCTTATGCGCGAAACGCTCGTCAGCATTGGCGCCGGTAAGGCTAAGATGCGATTCGAATTGATAGTGACGGTTCATCGCCGGCGCTTTCTCATCGATCTTACGGCCCTGGGCGTACTGGCGGGCATATTCCACGGGCGAAAGCCAGGTACCGAGGAAGTCGGCGCCGAGGCTTACAATTACTTTAGCATTGTCGAAACGATATGAAGGAATGCTTCGCTTGCCATAAGCTGCTTCGTTGGCTAACAGCATGCCACTGAAAGAATCCACATCGTACTGCACGTGACGGCTGCCCGGGTATTTAGCTAAAAAATCGGCGATGATCTGTTTGCTGGTAGGGGAAGTGACGGTGCTGGTGAGCAATACCACAGCACCGGTTTGTCCGGCCATGGATCCCGAAACGAGTTTATCTAAAGCTTCGAAGCTGGTCACCTCCTGGGGCTTGCCGTTCACCAACTGTACCGGATAGCGCAGGCGGGCTGTGTCGTAAAGATCGAGTACCGAAGCCTGCACCCGGGCGGAAGTGCCTCCTTTAGTGATGCCCGACAATTCATTGCCTTCGATCTTGATGGGACGCCCATCCCGCACTTTGGCGAGAATGGAAACCGTGTCGCCACCGGAAACGTAGGTAGTTGCATAATAATCTGCAACTCCCGGCACCATATTATCTGGTTTATTGAGATAGGGAACAACCTTCCTGACAGGCACTTCGCAACTGGCGGCCAGGGTAGCTGCTGCCGTGCTGAAGCCCAGGTATTTCAGAAAATCCCGGCGCGGCGTCTTTACATCCATCAGACCCTTACTGTCGATCTCCAGGGGCAGATCTTCCTGAAACTCATTCTCTGCGAGTTTCCGGGAAGCTTCCGAGTTATGATATTGCCCAAAATTCTGCCAGTACTTTTTTTCGCTCATTTATAGTTCAATTTGAAAATTTGAAAGTTTGAAAATTTGAAAATGGGCTCTTTGGCTTTGCATTTTCAAATTCCCAAATTTTCAAATCAGCACATTAATAATGGCACTTCTGACATTCCGTACCACCAATATTTTCTACGGTGACGCTGTCCATTTTTCCCGATTGCAGGTCTTTATGGAACTTCTCGTAAATGCTGTAGAATTTATTTCCATTCCCCTTGCCGTCCGGGAAATTTACTTTCGTGGTGCGGTGACAGTTGATGCACCAGCCCATGCTCAGTTCGGCAAACTGCTTCACTTCATTCATCTCGGTGATATTCCCGTGGCAGGTCTGGCATTGTACTTTCCCCGCACGGATATGCTGGGAATGGTTGAAGTACACGTGGTCAGGCAGGTTGTGGATCTTTACCCATTCGATCTGCTTGCCGGGCTTGGTGTATTTGCCGGATTCCGGATCGTAACCGGTATAGCTGTATAATTTCTGGATCTCGGCATTGGCATCCACCACCGAGCCATCGGCGCGGTGCAGGGGCTCGCCATGATAATCGTTGATTGCGGCATGACAGTTCATGCACACGTTCAGAGAAGGCACGCCGGCATGCTTGCTGTCCCAGGCGCCGCCATGACAATAAAGACAACTGATCTGATTATTGCCGGGGTGTACTTTATGAGAAAAGAAGATGGGCTGTTCGGGTTGATAGTTCTGCTGGCGACCCAGGCCGATCGCAGCCTGTACCAGGAAATAGCCTCCCAACACGAATAAAGCCAGCAGGATAATGGCGATATAGGCCTTATTCTTATAGAAAGGAATCGGTTCAGCAGTTGGAATACCCGATTTGTCGTCCGAAAGTTTTTTCAGGTTGCTGTTCACCTGGAGGAGGACCAGCATGATCACGGCAAGGATCAGGGTAAGAATGCCGTACATCAGGCTATTATCGCTTTCAGGAGCCTGTTCGGTGGTTGTGGACGGGCCTTTACCGCCGGGGCCCGGTTCCGGATAGGTTTCTACATATTTAATGATGGCATCGATTTCCGCATCGCTGAGATTCGGAAACGTGTTCATCGGGGTCTTGTTGAACTGATTATAAAGGTCGTTGAAGTACTTGTTGCCGGAGGCGAGAACTGCATTATTGTTGTGTATCCAGGCATGCAACAGCTTGACATCCGGAATACGGCTGGTGACCCCCTTCAGGGCTGGTCCGGTGACTACTTTGATGGGGTTGTGACAGGATGCACAATTACTCTGAAATAACGCCTTGCCGTCCTGCGCTCGGGTAGTAGGGCCAAAAAACAGGATAATCGTAGTGAGAAGGACGCTATAGGATATTCTGAATGCACGTGGCCTGAAATGATGCATATCTGCAGTTCGTTGAGTGAATGTGAAAAATCACTGGGATCGGGAGCAAAAGTAAGCCATGAAGTTAACAAAATATCAACAGGCCCCGATTTTTTTTTCGTTGATCAGGCTTGCATTTCAGCGGATTATAAATGTTTCTGCTAAATCCACAAAGGGTTTGTCATTAATTTGTCATCTGAAAGAAGTTGACGGTTTACGGTTGACGGTTTACGGATTTTGGGTGAATCATGCTGATCATAAACCTATATTATGAGGTACCGAAATACCGTCAACCGTTCACCGTCCACCGCTAACCATCATCCGTCAACTATTAATTACCTTGCCTCCATGAAAGCAAGCGGTTCGCCCATCAGACTGGCTATTTTCGCATCGGGGCGGGGAAGCAATGCCGAAAGGATCATCGATTATTTCCGCCAGGCGGACCACCGGATAAACCAGCGGGCAGTGGTTGTGGCGTTGATCGTCTCCAATAAACCCAGGGCCGGCGTGCTCGACATCGCCCTTAGGGAAAACATACCCACCCTGCTCATCGAAAAGGAAAATTTTTTCCGTGGATCGCATTATCTTGATGAACTCCGGGTCCACCGCATCGATTTTCTTGTATTAGCCGGATTTTTATGGAAGATCCCTCCGGAACTGATCCGCGCCTATCCCGACCGGATCATCAATATCCATCCGGCCCTCCTGCCCGCGTACGGCGGCAAGGGAATGTATGGACAGGCCGTGCACGAAGCCGTGGTGAACGCGAAGGAAAAGGAAAGCGGCATCACCATTCACTATGTGGATGAGCTCTACGATCATGGGAAAATCATTCTCCAGGCACGTTGTTCCGTTTCGCCGGAAGATAATGCCGTCACCCTGGCGCAGAAAATACATGCGCTCGAATACGAATACTATCCTCCCGCCATATCGGAATGGATAGAATCCAAATTATCGTTAAATCAATAACTTTCCGGGGGCTTCTTGTTATTTTGCTTCCGTTCACGCTAAAACCGAACTTATTGCGCCTTTTCTACGCTTTTATCAGGAAATGGATTCTGCCGGGATTACTTGTTTTTTTTGCCGCGCACGCCAACGCCCAGCAGGAAGTCACCATCCGCGGCACCGTGTATAATATGTATCGTACCAAACCGCTCGAATCGGTAAGCGTCATCGCCGCTTCCGGCCGTGGTACGGTGACCGACGCCAACGGAAATTATTCGATCCGGGTGAACGAGAACGACTCCCTCAGCTTCTCCTACCTGGGCCGCGCCACGCAGATGTTCCCGGTAAGCGAGATGAACCGGACGACAGGCTTTGATATCGCCCTGCACGTGGAAGCTACGGAGCTGAAGGAAGTGCAGGTGGCTCCGAGGAACTATCACATGGATTCCCTGCAGAACCGCATCGACTATCAGAAATCCTTTGATTATACCAAACCGAAATTCGGCATTACCAGTCCCGGCAGCGGCGGCCTTGGCGTTGGGATGGACTTAGATGCCCTAATTGAAATGCTCAACTTCAAACAGATCCGCCGCTCTATTGCCTTCCGCAACCGGCTCATCGAAGACGAACAGGATAAATTTGTCGATCACCGGTTCAACCGCTCCCTGGTGAAAAAAGTGACTAACCTTGATGGCGATCAGCTCGACTCTTTTATGATGGTCTACCGGCCTTCTTACCAGTTTGCAAAGTCTGCCACCGATTACGACTTCTACGACTATATCAAGCTCGCCAATGAAGAATACCGGTATAATATCAGTCACCCTGATATGATACATAAAGACTACATATTCCGGGCGGAAGATTCACTGCGGAAAGCGGGGAAGTAATGGATGATAGATGGCGGATGACAGTTGGCAGATGACAGACTTCCTGTGAAGCAGGTCGTCAGCAATAAGTCAGCTTGATATGAAAAAACCTGTCATCTATCATCTGTCATCTGTCATCTGATTGAATGACTAAATTGCATCATGTTTAGACACGCTTCATTCCTCAAAGCGGTTTTCCTGCATAGCATTTCGGCCTTTGGCGGACCCCAGGGGCATTTGGGCATGGTGATGAAGACTTTCGTGAACCGCAGAAAGGATGTGACGGAGGAAGAGCTGATGGACTATAATGCCTTCTGCCAGCTGCTGCCCGGCGCTTCGTCCACCCAGACCCTCACCCTGATCGGATATAAACGGGGCGGCATTCCCCTGGCTGTGCTCACCCTCCTGATCTGGATCACCCCGGCCTGCATCCTGATGGGCTTTTTTTCCTTCTATATCGAATTCCTGAACCAGCGCGGCCATGCCGAACTCTTCCGTTTCGTACAGCCGATGACGGTAGGTTTCCTGATCTATGCTGCCTGGAAAGCTTTCAAGGTGTCGGTGCACAATACCATCACCCATTGTATCCTCGTGGTATCGGCGCTTGCCATCTTCTTTCTTTTCAAAACGCCCTGGGTTTTTCCGATCCTGATCGTGTTGGGCGGCTTTATTACCAATCTCAGCAGCAAACGCATTCCGCAAACGGAGATCCTCAACCGAAAAATCAAGTGGGCCAATATCTGGCTCTTCGCCATCATCTTCATCCTTGCCGGGATCACCAGTGAACTGGCCCGGAAGAACGACTGGCCCCATCGCCGGCCCATCAACCTCTTTGAAAATACCTACCGCTTCGGCAGCCTGGTATTCGGCGGCGGGCAGGTGCTTATCCCCCTCATGTATGAGCAGTTTGTGGCCAGGCCTCAGTCGGAAAAACTGATCCAGCGCAATCCACACGTCGTGCGCATTGATAAAGACGACTTCTATACCGGCGCGGGCATGGTCAGGGCCATACCGGGTCCCGTATTCTCCGTGAGCTCTTATATGGGCGGTATGGCAATGAAGGATCAGGGCGTTTCAATGCAGGTGCTGGGCTGTGTGATCGGCTCCATCGCCATCTTTCTCCCCAGCGCGCTGCTCGTGCTGTTCTTTTTCCCGATCTGGTCAAACCTGAAAAAATATGCAGCCGTATACCGCGCACTTGAAGGTATTAATGCCGTCGTGGTCGGTATTATGGTGGCCGGCAGCCTGTATATGATGAAAGACTTCAGCTTCTCCAACAACCTGTTGCTGGCGATGGAGATCATCGCGACCATACTCACTTTTCTGCTGCTCCTCTACAGCCGCCTGCCCTCGCCGGTCATCGTGGCTTTCTGCCTGCTGTTAGGCTGGTTTATTTAACTTCGGATTTCGTAAATGAATCCGGCAGTGCCGGCGTAAATTTGCTCCCTTGTTTTTCCGCCTAACCCGGATAAGGCTTTATTGAACAGAAAAATACATATCGGTCTCGTTGGTAATCCGAATAGCGGAAAAAGTTCCCTGTTCAACGCCCTCACCGGCCTGAATCAGAAGGTCGGTAATTTCCCGGGCGTTACCATCGATAAAAAGACCGGCTCCAGCGACCTTGCGCCGGGCTATTCCGCCAATATCGTGGACCTGCCCGGCACCTACAGCCTTTATCCCAAGCGTTCCGATGAATGGGTAACCTATAAAGTGCTGCTGAACCAGGACGAAGAAGTGAAAATCGACATGGTGATCCTGCTGGTCGATGCCAGCAATCTCAAAAGAAACCTGCTTTTCTGCTCACAGATCATCGACCTGAAGATTCCGGTAGTGATCGCGCTGACCATGATGGATTTAGCTGCGAAAAAGGGTATCGAGATCGATGTGCCGGGATTAGAACGTGAGCTCGGAGTTCCGGTGGTTCCGGTAAATCCGCGCAAGAACAAGGGCATGGCTCAGCTCAAACGCATTATCGCCCAGCGGGCACAGCAGCTAACCCACACCCGGGTACGCGATTTTATTCCCAACCGCGAGCTGGCCAATGGCGCCGTAAGCCAGGTACGCCAACTCTACCCGGAGGTCAGCGACTACACCGCATTGCATTATCTTATCAACCACGAAGGCCTGCAGTTTCCTCCGGATCAGCATAACCGCATCGAGGGAATTGAAGAAGCCAATAGTTTCAACCACACCCGCGTGCAGGCCGATGAGATCATGCAGCGCTATGCCCGCATCAAGCAGGTGATGCAACTCACCACTACAGAACCTGATCCATTGCAGAAAGCGCTGTTCACCGAACGGCTCGACAATATTCTGCTGCACCGCTTTTGGGGGTATATCATCCTGCTCGCCGTGCTCTTCCTGCTTTTTCAGAGCGTATTCTGGCTGGCCCAGTTCCCGATGGATGGATTGGACTGGTCCTTCACCAAGATGAGCGCCTGGGTTTCGGCCCAACTGCCCGACGGCTGGTTCAGGGACCTGATGGTGAATGGCCTGCTTGCCGGACTCAGCGGCATCCTCGTGTTCATTCCACAGATCATGATCCTCTTCGGGCTCATCACCGTGCTGGAAGACACCGGCTATATGGCCCGCATCAGCTTTCTAACTGACAAGCTCATGCGCAAAGTGGGCCTGAACGGGAAAAGCGTGATGCCCATGATCAGCGGCTTCGCTTGCGCCGTTCCGGCCATCATGAGTGCACGCAGCATCGAGAATAAAAAGGAAAAGCTGCTGACCATACTCATCACCCCGCTCATGAGTTGCAGCGCACGCCTGCCGGTTTACACCATGCTGATCGCCCTGGTAATTCCCAACAAACAGGTGCTCGGCCTGCTGAACCTGCAGGGGCTGGTGATGATGGGCCTCTACCTGCTCGGTGTATTCGCCGCACTGATCGTTTCCTATGTCGCCAAGCGGTTCATCCATTCCACAGAAAAAAGCTTTTTCATTCTCGAACTGCCGGTGTACCGTGCGCCTCGCTGGAAGAATGTAGGCGTCACCATGGTGAACAAGGCCAAGATCTTTGTGCGCGACGCCGGTAAAATAATTATCGTTATCAGCATGATCTTATGGGGGCTGAGCTCCTATGGGCCGCCAGCACGGATGCGCGCCGCAGCAGCACAATATTCGGCGCCCGGCCAGGTAAAAGCAAAGAACGCCGCGCTGCTGGAGAATTCTTATGCGGGCATTTTGGGAAGAACCATTGAACCCGCCATCAAACCATTGGGATATGACTGGAAGATCGGGATTGCCCTGATCACTTCCTTCGCCGCCCGCGAAGTGTTCATCGGCACCATGGCCACAATCTATAGTGTGGAAGGCGGCAAGGATGCCGACCCGCAGACGCTTCGTCAGCGCATGGCTTCAGCAACCACCGACGAAGGAGCCAAGGTTTACACCCTCGCCACCGGCATCTCCCTTATGATCTTCTATACCTTCGCGATGCAGTGCATGAGCACGCTGGCCGTGGTGAGAAGAGAAACCCGCAGCTGGAAATGGCCCGTGATTCAATTCGTGTATATGACCGGGCTGGCGTATGTCGTCAGCTTGATTGCTTATCAATTGCTTAAGTAGATGACAGTTGACTGATGACAAATGACAGACTTTTTAGAAGGATTCGCACCTGATTACTATCATCTGTCATCAGTCAACTGTCATCTTTTACATGCCCAGATATATTCCGCGAAGCCCAGGATATCCCAGAAAATATTGCCGATTAGTTTCTTACCGGTGATCCAGTGTTTGACGATCCGGAACGGAGCAGCCGCCATAAAGTAGATATTCCTTCGCAGGCCTCCTTTCAGGACTTTGAAACCGTGCTGCGCAAATAATTGGGTCAATTCCCGGGTGGAATATATTCTGACGTGCGACTGATCGTCGTAGAAGTTCAGC
>DASZRP010000160.1:0-14542 GCA_035548895.1 Puia sp.
CCATTTTTATCCGGGCGCATAAAAAGGCAAAAACAATATTATTCAGGTGTGAACTAATCCGGAAATGAAGATGGAGTTTAAAGAGGTCTATATTACAAAAACAGCTACCTATTTCCCCAACGAACCGGTATCCAACGAAGAGATGGAGGATTTTCTCGGTCTCATCGACAAAAACCCTTCCAAATCAAAAAGAATCGTTCTCCGCAATAACGGGATAAAAAGAAGATTTTACGCGCTGACCCGCGAAGGCCGGTCCACCCACACCAATGCGGAGCTGACGGCTGAAGCGGTCCGCAAGCTGATGGACAACGATCCGAAAAAGATCAGCGAGATCGATCTGCTGGTATGTGGCACTTCATCGCCCGACCAGATCATGCCCTCCCATGCTGTCATGGTGCATGGCGAACTGCCGGAATCCCGCTCTATTGAAGTGGTTTCCCCTTCCGGTGTTTGCTGCGCAGGCATGCATGCGTTCAAATACGCTTATATGGCCGTGAAAACGGGCGATGCGCACCATGCAGTGGCCACCGGGTCGGAGAGATTTTCAGCAGCCCTGAAATCCGAGATCTTCGAAGAAGAAGCGCAGAAACTGAAGTCGCTGGAAGAAAATCCCTACATCGGCTTTGAGAAAGAATTCCTGCGGTGGATGCTGTCCGATGGCGCTTCAGCCTTCCTGATCACCGACAAAAAGAATGAATCCGGCTTCAGCCTCCGTATCGACTGGATCGAAGGCGTTTCATATGCCAATATCAAGGAAGCCTGCATGTACATGGGCAGCGAGAAGCTGCCAAATGGGAAATTAAAGAGTTACCTGGACTACAGTCCGGCCGAAATTCAGGCGCATTCCATCATGAGCATCAAGCAGGACGTCAAGCTGCTTAGCGAAAACATCGTTCCGCTGGGTGGCATCATGCTCACAGAGCTGTTTCGGAAAAAAGGCGTGGATCCTTCCGAAATCGACTATTTTCTGCCGCACATGTCGAGCGAGTTCTTCCGCGCCAAGATATTCGATCAGTTGCAAAAGAACGGGACCCCGATCCCTTACGAAAAATGGGTGGTCAACCTCAGCAGCCTTGGTAATGTAGGCGCCGGCTCCGTCTATTTTATGGTGGACGAAGTCTTTCACCAGAAGAACCTGAAAAAGGGCCAGAAGATCCTTTTGCTGGTTCCGGAAAGCGCGCGCTTCTCCTATATGTATGCGCTGCTGACTGTTTGCTAACGATGACAGATGACAGTTTAAAGATGACAGTCATCCGTCAACTGTCATCCGTCATCTTTTAAAAAATGCCTGATGAAGAAAAATGAAATTCCCCAGGATCTCGGCGCGTTGGGAAAGATCACCAACGAGATCTGCTACGCCGTCGATGAGACCGGCAAATACAGCACGGCGCCCAGCAAAGGCTGGGAGATCAAGGCAGCCGCATTAGACGTAGCCTGGAAAGATGTGCAGGAAAGAATCGAAGCAGCAAGACAACGGGTAGAAAATAAAGAAGCCAGCCCGCTCCTGTTTTTTATGGAGCTCCATGTAATGGATGTGCCCATCGTTGCGGCCTATACCGGCTTTTGGAAATGGCAGGTGAAGAAACACCTGAAATATGCGGTCTTTGAAAGACTACCCGGGGCGAAGCTGGAAAAATATGCCCGGCTTTTCGAGGTCAGCCTGGTCGAACTAAAATCGATGAAACCCCATGAAACTTGATTTTCAGCATACCCAGGCTGCACATTGTGAAAACGGGGTTACCACCAGCCTGCTGCGCCACCACGGCGTAAATCAGATCACCGAACCGTTGGCCTTTGGAATAGGTTCGGGCCTTTTCTTTGTCTATATTCCATTCATGAAGGTGAACAACGGGCCCGCCATTGCCTTCAGAACCCAGCCCGGGCTCATTTTCAAACGCACCTGCAAGGCCCTCGATATCCCGGTAGAGCGAAAAAAGTTCAGGTCGAAAGAAGAAGCAGAACGCGTACTCATGGAATGCCTGAATTCCGGACAGCCCGTCGGCTGCCAGGTCGGCGTTTATTACCTGACTTATTTCCCCAAAGAATATCGTTTTCATTTTAACGCCCATAATCTGATCGTTTTCGGCAGGGAGGAAGACAATTACCTCATCAGCGATCCGGTAATGGAAATGGCTACTTCCCTCAGCAGCTATGAACTGGAACGGGTGCGCTTCGCCAAAGGGGCATTCGCACCCAGGGGACAGCTCTATTATCCCAAAGAAAAAAGAGCCGTGACCGACGAACAGATGAGAAAAGCCATTCACTCGGGAATTCGCCGGAACATTCGCGATATGCTGCATATTCCCGGGAATATCGCCGGCATTCGGGGTATTCGGTATACCGCCAGGAAGATCCGTGGCTGGCGCAATAAGCTGGGCCCGCAAAAGGCTGGAAGCTATCTTGCCCAGCTGGTACGCATGCAGGAAGAGATTGGTACCGGCGGAGGCGGATTCCGCTTCATTTACGGAGCATTTCTGCAGGAAGCCTATGAGTACGTCCCCGTGGACGAACTGCTCGAAATTTCAAAGCAATTCACGCGTTCAGGCGATATCTGGCGAACCGCTGCCGTTCAGGCCGCGGGCATATACAAAGGCCGGTTAGGCAGCCAGGCCGATTTCGATCTGATGGGCGATTACCTCAACCAATCGGCCGATATCGAAAAGCAGGCTTTCATCGCCCTTTCCAAAATAAAGTGGCCGGCATGAGCATTCCCGCCATAGCCATTCAATCGCTCGGCTTTCGTTATCCCGGCCAGGGGGCCAACCAGTTCGAAGGCCTCAGCCTCGAAGTAAAGGACGGAGAACGGTTCGGGCTCTTCGGGCCCAACGGGGTTGGCAAAACCACCCTCATGAATCTGATGACCGGCCTGCTCCGGTATAAAGAAGGCAGTATCCGCCTGCTGGGTCATGAAATCAAAGACCATCCGAAATCCATCAACCGGCTTTTCGGATTCGTGCCGCAGGACTTCGCTTTTTATCCTGAACTGTCACCACAGGAAAACCTCTCTTTCTATGGCGCATGGTATGGACTGGAGCCGGCGCAAATCCGGAAAGAATCTGATGAAATACTGGAAGTACTTGGCCTTACTTCAGTAAAAAACAACCGGTTAGAAACATTTTCTGGTGGCATGAAGCGCCGCATTAATCTTGCCATCGGTGTGTTGCACCGTCCGCGGGTACTCTTTCTGGATGAACCGACAGTCGGCGTGGATGTGCAGTCACGACACGCCATAATCCAGTACCTCAAGACCCTGAACGAACAGGGCACCACACTGATCTATACTTCCCATCAGCTGGAGGAGGCGGAAGGGCTTTGCGAAAAGATCGCCCTGATGGACGAGGGTCGGATCATTGCCCACGACCGGCTCGACAGCCTGCTGGAACAGCATCGGCAGGAAGGCCTGGAAGGGTTGTTCCTCGGATTAACCGGTAAACGATTCAGGGACTGACATGCAGATACTGATCGCCACCATAATCAAGGATTTCAGGATTCTCCTGCGCGACCGCATTGGTCTGCTCATGATGTTTTTCATGCCCGTGCTCCTGGTCATTATCATCACCAGCGTGCAGAACAGTACCTTCGAGCTGGTCAACAACAACCAGATCACCATCCTGGTGGCCAACCGCGACCAGGGTCCGGAGGGCGCACACCTGGTGGAGGCCATCGGCCGGATCGGCATGTTCCACATTCAGGTGGCCGACAGCACAAGCAGCAATACCGATATCGCCTCGCGCCTGCATACCAGCGATGCACTCGTCGCCTTTATCATTCCGAAACAGTTCTCCGGAACGGTTCAGGCCAAAGCAAAATCTATCGCGCAAAAAGCCCTTGCCGACAGCGATTCGACGAACGGTTCAATAACGGATGAACCGAAACCCGAAGACTCCCTCATCATGTTTTATCATCCCGTAATGCAGGAATCCTTTCGCCACTCGGTGGAAGGCGCCCTCCATAGTGCAGTCCAGGTGATCCAGGGAGAAGCGATCGTAAAAGATTTGTACAGCGCTGTCAACAGCAAAAGCATCCCGCCCGATCTCGAAAAGGAAATTCTTTTCGGGCAAATGCCGATGAGCAGGATACCGGTAAGCCGCTCAGGCATTCAGGTAGTTCCCAATGCATCGCAGCATAACGTGCCTGCCTGGACCATCTTCGCCATGTTCTTCGTCGTTGTCTCGCTGGGCAGCAGTATGGTGAGGGAAAAGAACAGCGGCAGCTTCCTGCGTTTGAAAACTATGCCTGCCAGCTACCTGAATGCGTTATTTTCAAAACAGGTCGTTTACGTGCTCGTGGGTTTTTTACAGGCTACGGTCATATTCGCCCTGGGGCGTCTCCTGTTTCCGCATATAGGTCTGCCGACCCTTCACTTACCTGGTGACCTGTTCGGTTTGGCGCTGGTTACGCTCGCCTGCAGCTGGTGCGCCGTGAGCTACGCTATCTGTGTGGGCGTTTTCTCCAATACCGCCGAACAGGCCAATGGCTTCGGCGCGGTATCGGTGCTCATACTGGCTGCCATCGGCGGCCTGCTCGTACCTTCCTTTGCCATGCCCGCCGGCTTTCAGCCATGGCTTAACATTTCACCGCTGCACTGGGGACTGGAAGCTTACTACGGGCTCTTCCTGGAAGACGGAAAACTGAAAGACGTATTGCCGAATATTCTATCTTTAGCAGGTATAACCATTGGCATTCAACTGCTCACCTTATACGGATTGAAGAAGAAAAATTTAATTTAACTACCAAATGGATACAGCACAGTTAAAGCAACGGGTCAAGGAACAGATCATCCAGTTCCTCAATTTGACAACTGTAAAGCCGGAAGATATCAAAGACGACGAACCCTTATTCGGCGAAGGACTGGGGCTGGACTCCATCGATTCCATCGAGCTGATCGTTATGATGTCGAGAGAGTATGGCATCAATATCCAGGACCCGAAGGAAGGACGCAAGGTGCTGGCGAATATCAACACGATGGTCGACTACATCGAAAAAAACAGAACCAAGTAAACGGATCAGTTTGAGCAGGATTTTGATTACCGGTATGGGAATCATCACCGCTATCGGGAGTTCGGTGGAAGAAAACCGGAATGCGCTGGTGAAGGAGCAGGGGGGGATTGGTCAACTCGAGTTCTACCCGACGGCTTATGCCGGCAAATTACCTTGTGCCGAAGTGCGCGTTCCTACAGAAATACTGAATAAAAAGATTTTTGGTCATCCCGATCCCGCCATTACGCGTACCGGCCTGCTCGTGCTGCATGCAGTGGAAGAAGCGATAAAAGACAGTGGACTGCTTTCCGAAGAACTGGCATCGGTCGATACAGCACTCATTGGCGCAACCACCGTGGGCGGCATGTGCCTTACCGACGAGATCTTTCGCGATGCCCAGGCGCAGGACAAAGGTTCACCCTATACCTCCTCGTACGATGCCGCTTCATCCACCCTCGATGCGCAAAAAAGATATGGTATTCTGGGCGAAGTCAGCACCATCAACACGGCCTGTTCCTCTTCTGCTAATGCCATCGCCTTTGGCGCCCGGCTCATCCGGAATGGCATTGCAAAAAGAGCCATTGTTGGCGGCGCGGACAGTCTTGCCAAGTACACTATCAATGGTTTCAATGCCCTGAATATTCTCTCGAAAACACATTGCGCGCCATTCGACAAAGACAGGAACGGGCTCAATCTGGGGGAAGGCGCCGCCTTCCTCGTACTGGAAAGAGAGGAAGATGCGGCCGGGAAAAAAAGATATGCTGCGCTCAGCGGCTCCGGCAACAGCAATGACGCCTTTCATCCCTCATCCATCTCGGAAAACGGAGAGGGACCCTACCTGTCCATGATCCATGCGCTTCAGCAGGCCGGCCTGGAAGCTTCGGCAATCAGTTATGTGAACGCCCACGGAACCGGGACTGAAAATAATGATGAAACGGAAAGCCGGGCAATGCAACGCGTATTCGGGAAAGTGCCTCCCTTTGCTTCAACGAAATCTTTTACCGGACATACCCTTGGCGCCTCGGGCGCCGTGGAAGCGGTGTTTTCCGTGCTGAATATCCATCATCAGGAACTATATCCTTCGCTGCAGTTCAAAGAACCTATTGCAGATACCGGGCTCATCCCGGTTTTGCACCATCGAAAGGAAACGGTGAACCACGTAATGTCCAACTCCTTCGGGTTTGGCGGAAATTGTACAACACTCATCTTTTCAAAAGCCTGACCATGCTGTACATTCACCAGACCCGCTGCCTTTCGCCACAGCAAACTCTCGACGAAATCGATCTGAACCGGTTGACCGTCTCCGGCAACGGAAAGCTGCCTGTGAAGGAACCGGTCTACCCCCAGATACCGCCCGGCGTATTGCGTCGCATGGGCAAAGCCGTTAGAATGAGCGTGGGCATTGCACTTCCCCTGCTGCAGCAGGCGGTTCAACCCGACGGCATCCTGATCGGCACGGCCAATGGCGGCATCGAAGACTGCATTAAATTCCTGAACCAGATCATCGAATACAACGAAGGATTGTTGACGCCCGGAAATTTCGTGCAAAGCACATCCAATGCCCCGGCAGCACAGATCGCGCTGATCACCAGGAACAGGAATTACAATACCACCCATACGCACCGGGGACTGGCCTTCGAAAATGCCCTGCTGGAAACTACGCTCCTGCTGAATGAAAATCCCGAGCACTATTATCTGGTGGGCGCCGTTGACGAAATTTCTTCCTACAACTACAATATTGACCGGCTCGACGGATGTTTCAAGGAAGAACCGGTTTCAAACCAGGATTTATTTCTCTACGATACACCGGGCACGATCGCAGGAGAAGGCGCACTGATGATGCTCGCTTCCGCCAAACCATCCGGCGCTATCGCCTGTATCGATGCCATTCAGACCCTGCATACCCGCGAGCATGCCCTCGTAAAGCAGATGTTGCTCCAATTCCTCCGGAAAAACAAGGTCGATCCCGCCGAAATCGATTTGCTCCTGACGGGGGAAAACGGCGACTCGCGGCTCAAAGGCTATTATCTGGATGCCGAATCTATTTTCCCCGACCATACCGCCCTGGCCCGGTTCAAACATCTAAGTGGTGAATACTGCACGGCGTCATCTTTTGGCTTTTGGTTAGCCACCGATATCCTGAGAACGGGGCAGGTCCCGGCAATCGCGGTGAAGCGGGCAACAGCAAAGCCCTGCAAAAAAATATTGATCTACAACAACTATCGCGGTCTTCAACATGCATTTGCATTGCTCTCTCAGACCGGTTGAATTCCCTTTTATCTCTGCAAAAGACTAATTACCTTTAATATCCAACCCCTGCGATCATGAAACAAACCCCCGCCTGTCTGCTGACCGGTCTGCTTACTTTAATGCTGTTTGCCTGTCATACGGAAGACCATTATAAAAACTGGGATGTTGTGAATGGCAACCCCGAAGGCAACAAATATTCCTCGCTCACACAGATCGATACCGCCAATGTCGCGCAACTGCAGGTAGCCTGGACCTACCATACCGGCGATGCTGACACGGCCGCTCACTCACAAATTCAATGCAATCCGGTCATCGTAAACGGAGTCATGTATGTCACTTCCCCCCAGCTCAGGCTGATTGCGCTGGATGCCGCCAGCGGGAAACATATCTGGACCTATTCTCCCTTCGATTCGGGCGATAAAGTGGATCATGTACTGAATAATAACCGGGGCGTCGCCTACTGGACCGATGGAAAATCGGATGAACGCATATTCTACACCGCGGGACCATTCCTGCGCGCCATCAACGCAAAAACAGGTAAGCTCGTTGAAAGCTTCGGGCATAAAGGCATGATCGACCTTCGGGAAGGATTGGGCCGCGACGCGCACGATCTCTTTGTCACCGCTACTTCAGCGCCCACTATCTACAAGGATCTTATTCTTACCGGCACCCGCGTATCGGAAGGCATGGATGCAGCGCCGGGGCATATTCGCGCCTTCAATGCCCGTACCGGAAAACAGGAATGGATATTTCATACCATCCCCAGGCCAGGAGAGCCTGGTTATGAGACCTGGGATGATCCGAACGCCTGGAAGCTTACCGGCGGCGCCAATAACTGGATGGGCCTGATCGTCGACAGAAAAACAGGCATTGCGTTTATTCCCACCGGATCTGCCTCTATGGATTTTTATGGCGGGAAAAGAACCGGAGCAAATTTGTATGCCGACTGCCTGCTGGCCATCGATGCAGAGAACGGCAACCTGATCTGGCATTTTCAATATATCCACCACGATACCTGGGACTGGGATCCGCCATCCACGCCCGTACTCGTTACGGTTCACCACGATGGCGAATCGATCGATGCCGTTGCCCAGACCACGAAGACGGGCTTTGTTTATTTGTTCAAAAGGGAAAATGGCAACCCGCTTTTCCCCATTGCTGAAACGCCGGTCGATACGGCAACGGATCTTGTCGGAGAAAAGCTTTGGCCTACACAGCCAATCCCTCAAAAGCCGCTGCCCTTTGCCCGCCAGCGGTTCACGGAAAAAGATATCAATCCTTATTTGTCGCCCGAAGAATATGCCGATATAAAACAGCAGTTATCGGGTTATCACACCGGTATGTTCAGGCCGCAATCCAAAGCGGGCACCGTCATCTTTCCGGGATTTGACGGCGGCTCCGAATGGGGTGGGCCTGCGGTAGATCCGCAGACTGCCTCGCTTTATATCAATGCCAACCAAATGGCCTGGATACTGAAAATGTTCGACGTGCCGAACAAACCCGCCAGCAAAGAAAACTTTGGGCAGGCAGGCCAGAGACTGTTCAAACAAAACTGTATGTCCTGCCACGGCGCCGACAGAAAAGGCGGCGGTAATTATCCTTCCATTCTCGGTGTGAATAAGAAATACGATCAGAAGCAGTTCGTTGAATTTATCAGTACCGGCAGGCGCATGATGCCGGCATTTCAGTTCCTGAAACCCGAGGAAAAAGAAGCGATCGCCAGCTTTATACTGGAAGATAAGAAAGCGCAGAAAACGCCATTTGTCCAGGAACTGACCGAAGAAGAAAAATTCCGGGAAGTGCCTTACAGCATATCCGGTTATAACAGATTCCTCTCAAAATCAGGGAAACCGGCCATCTCTCCGCCCTGGGGCACTTTGAGCGCTATCAACCTGAATAGCGGCGACCTGCAATGGCGGGTCGTGCTGGGCGACGATGATACGCTCCGGACACCCGGCGCACCGCCAACGGGCGTGGAAAATTATGGAGCCCCGGTCATAACCGCAGGAGGACTACTTTTTATCGCCGCTGCCAGAGACGGAAAATTCCGGGCATTCAATCGCCGGGATGGCAAGCTGCTCTGGGAAACCAAACTTCCATCGCCGGGTTATGCCACGCCGGCTGTCTACGCCATCGACGGTAAACAGTATATAGTGATCGCCTGCGGCGGAGGGAAAATGAATACCCTGTCGAATGATGCCTATGTGGCTTTTGCGTTGCCGGATGCTGTTGCGGGGGATGAACCGAAAAAGGCGAATTGATAAAAGCTCACCCTGTTATACGGTATCATCTCTTCGCTTATCTATATAAACGACCGACTTATTGGCAAGTTGGTGGTATGCGGGCTACTCCATTGTTGATCAGAATTAAAGCGAGTTGCTGGCGACCATGGCCCCCACAAGACATATAATGCTTCAGGAGAAAAACACGCAGATTTTCCGGCAGTGCCGCCAGGATTGAGTTTTGTGCCAATTGGGCTGCTGATGCAGTATCGGGGTTTATAATTACCTGTATTTTTTCAAATCCGCATTGTTGCCAAGCGTATTGTTTGGCCGTGGCGAATATTTTTCTGACGGTTTTAAAGATACGTTCGTCGGTTAAATACAATAATTGCCTGGCAGAGAAAATAGCTTTACGCCAGATTAATACCATCAGGTCGCACACAACAGAAATAAATTTCCAATTATAACATTCGCTTTCGAATCATTTATCGTCATATTTTTTAAAAAACTACCATGACGCATTTAAAATTATCTGCCGCAACCATTTTCTCCATATGCCTACTACTTTTCTATTCCTGCAACAATTCTTCAGCAAATAAAACAAACA
This sequence comes from Puia sp., assembly GCA_035548895.1. GTDB lineage: Bacteria > Bacteroidota > Bacteroidia > Chitinophagales > Chitinophagaceae > Puia. The sequence continues at coordinate 10,060 of DASZRP010000160.1, forward strand.
CATCCGATGCCACGGCGAGCGCATCGTCCGCAAATACAACAGCCGCGGATGAAAACCTTGCGGGCCATGAAGGAAGTTTTTCGTATACAGTAAACGGCGAGCGGGTGAAAGCAATAAATTATGTGCAACACGCCAATTTATTTATAAATGAAGTAAGCAATGATGCCGCCAGCGGGATGCTGAAGATAGAAGTTACAACCAACGGCAGCAGCGTATTTGACTTTGAGATAGCCAATAATGGCACTACATCAATAGGTAAATACCATCCTTCTCTTTCCGGATTTGCAGATAAAAAGACCAAAGAGGCTACTTATATGGATGGCAAAACATACAATAATTTATATTCAGATTCGGCAACGGTAACTATTACAAGCATAAGCAGCAGCCGTGTTTCCGGAACTTTTTCCGGAACATTCGCACAAGATAAAAACGAAGGCAACCAGACTGCCAAAATAACGGATGGCAGCTTTAATCTGCCTTTCGGCAAAAAGTAAAACAATTAAAAACAGATTCATGAAACATTTAAAATTGCCGGTATCCATTTTTTGGAACGCATTTTTCCTGTTTGTGTGTTCGTGCAATAACCCAACTCATGCTAAGAAAAATAATGCTGCACAAATACCTGCCAATGATTCTGCCCCAATAATAAACTCATCAACTGCAGTGCAGGACAATAGTTACCAGTCTGGCGCCATCGGCAAAAGCGGTGATACATCCGCCCTTGCACAAAACCCCGATGCCGATAGTATGCTTTCGCAATTAAAAGGCATCACTTCAATGTTCGATAAAAATGATTCAGGACTTTTAAAAAACTTCGGCGGAGGTAACACGGACAGCATGATGAAGAAGATGCAGTCCATGATGGGAAATAAAAACGGAGGTCCCGGCGATGCAGTTGCTAACTCAATACTGAATTTGCAGCTCGGGCAAATGAAAGACAACAATCCGCTCAAACAAGTTGCCAATGAAATGATGAAAGAACAAAAAAACGGAACGGCTGGTCCATCCAAAACATATACTGCTTCTTATGCGCCTGAGCAACCGGCGAATTATACAGTGCCTGTTTCGGGAAGCGGAAACACCATCATCCTTCATTACACCGGGGGCAGCATTGCCAATAATAAAAAAGACGGACTTTGGAAAAATTTATACATCAGCGCCAATAAAGCAAACAAATGGAATGTATATTCCGAAGGTTATGCAGAATCGTCTGCATTAAATATGAAATTGCACTCCACTTCACTGGCAGGCATAAACGAGCGTTACAGCATCATTTTAAATGATCAATATAAAAAATATAATAAGCAGCAAAGGAACGATCTGGGAAAAAATGAATTGGATGTGCAGGTGCAAACGATAGGACCTGAAAAGTTGTTTGGCTACAATTGCTCGCATGTAAAAATATCTTATACGCTAAAAGCATTGGGACAAACCACCCATATAAGCGAAGATGAGTGGTATAGCGCGGATGTGCCGGGTTCTCAGTTTTTATCACCGCTTGTATTCGAGAATCATTCACCGGCGGTAATAAAGAAAATAATGGATGCAGGTTGCCAGGGAACACTGGTAAAATCGGTTACTATATCAACAGGTTCTACTCAGCTTATACAGCTCAGCAGCATCACTCAAAAAGATATGCCTGATTCCCTGTTCGCGCTTCCCCCGAATTACCAGGAAGATAAAAATACAAGCCTGTATGACATTCAATAAAGATCATTCATTCGATCCGCTACCTGTTATTATTTACAGTATAACCCGTACATGGGATGAGTTGCCTGATATGAATGAAAACGAGTTTAAAATAAAACACTATATATTGAGCCCAATGGGCTGCTGTTTGGGCTGACGGAATATAGAATACCAGCACAGCAGCAAGCCCTGAACCATTTCAGGTTATATTATTCTATGACGAAAAATGAATTCATTGAATTGGCTCTTTCTTTTCCAGGAACGGAATCCCGTTCTCACTTTGACAGGATTGGTTTTAGAATAATCAATAAAAGGATGTTTGCCACTTATCTCGACAAAGACAATTCGGCTAACATTTTTTTGACACCCGCAGAGCAAGAGGTTTTTTGCAAAATAAGCAAAAGCATTTACCCTGTTCCCAATAAATGGGGCGAGCATGGCGCCACAACTTTTTTGCTTGACAAAGTACAGAGAGGAATAGTTACGGAAGCGCTCCTGTCGGCATACAATAATGTCGTTAAGCCCAAAAAATAAAGAAATGCGCAATGGTCGGTAACGGATTTTTATTGAACATTTGTGCTAAATTGAACAATAGTAATTCTAATTAGCAGCAGTGCTAAAATGTCGCTGCACAAAGTTCTAAAAGACAACGAATGACCAGATTGCATGCCGCTAGTTTTATAACCTTTCTTTTTTCTTTTTTCCTTTTATCTTCTGCGCTGTACAGCCAGCAAACCCATGGAAAAAAAAGTCCGCGCAACATCATCTTCGATTCCGACATGGGGCCCGATTACGATGATGTAGGCGCGATTACCCTGCTTCATGCTTTTGCCGACCAGGGCAAAGTGAAAATCCTTGCCACCATTGCCAGCACGCGTTACGATAACGTAGCTGCCGTGTTGAGCGTGTTCAACACCTATTTCGGAAGGCCGGCTATTCCGATTGCCGTTCCCCGGGCGCATGGCCTGGATCTGCGCGACTGGCAGCACTGGAGCGATACCCTGGTTGCGAAATACCCGCATGCTGTCAAACGCAATGACGAAGTAGGTGAACCGGTTGACCTGTACCGCAAACTGCTGGCTAAAGCTCCCGATACGAGCGTTACGATCATCACCGTTGGTTTTCTGACCAACCTGGCCGACCTGCTGAGATCGGCGCCTGATCAGTATTCTTCGCTTGACGGTGCGGCCCTGATAAAGAAAAAAGTGAAGCTGCTCGTCAGCATGGCTGCGCGATTTCCTGCGGGAAATGAATTCAACGTCAACCGGGATGCCGCGGCTTCCATTTACACTTATACTAACTGGCCGACACCCGTTTGGTTCAGCGGTTTCGAGATCGGCAAAAAAATAAAAACCGGCCTTCCGCTTATTCACAACAATGCCATTCAGCATAGCCCGGTAAAGGACGTATTCCGGATCGCTATCCCCATGGCGGCGGAAGACAGCGCCGGCAGGAAAAGCTGGGATGAAACGGCCGTATTAGTCGGTTCAACCGGTTTTGCTCCTTATTACGAGTTGCGCGAAGGACGAATAAATATTAATCCCGACGGTTCCAACACCTGGGATGAAAACGGGAAAGGGCATTTTCATCTTGTCGAAAAAAGACCTTCACAGGAAGTCCAGGCCTTGATCAATGAGCTGATCCAGCATCAGCCGGCTCATACTTCTTTCTGATATACCGGGCAACCCACCAGGCCGGTAGCGCGGTGAGGATAGCGCCAATGGCAAACAGGGCCGGTAAAAATCCCTTGCCTGAATCCAGGAGGGCGCCGCTCAATGCAATCGTTAATACCAGCAGGGGAGGAATGAAGAGCCCGATCAATCCGTTTTTACCCAGCGGGATCTTAAACTTTCTCGGCGCATCGGGAAGCAGCCTGCGAAGACGGACCAGCGCAATGAATTCCAGGACGATGCCGGCGCCGTAGAGTGAAATATCGATCACGAGCAGGTCGGAGAGGGGCCGCAATACCAGGAGACTGACCACACCAGCGCAGATAAGGATCGATACATAAGGCGTCTGATAACGGGAATGAATACGCGCCAGAGATGCGGGCATCAGCCGGTCGCGCGCCATAACGGCCGGAACCCGGGAAACGGAAAGCAGTACGGCAATAAATATCCCGGCCATGCTCGCCATGCCGCCCAGCGACAACAGGTCGCCAAGCCATTTGCCGCCAATCGTTGCGCCGAGGAATGGAATTCCTTCGTCGGCAAATGTCTGTGAGTTCAGTCCGGCGCTTTGCGCCAGCCAGGTGGCGCTGGTATAGATCAGGTAGACCGCTGCAAAAGCCAGCAGGGTGGCTACCAGGTAGGCCCGCACGGGCCGCTCTACTTCACCGGCATAGGTTGTCGCATTGTCCCACCCGATATAATTCCACATGATCGTGTACAAAGCCAGGCTGATTGAAGTAAAACCAGGCGCATGTGCAACCGTCGCAGATGCTGCTGCAGTATGCCCATGAAAAACTCCGCACAAAAGAAGGGCAAAAAAGGGAACCATCACCAGCACCGTAAGGACCATTGCAGAGCGTCCCACCGGAACGATGCCGCGGATATTCAGGCCCGCGTTCAACCAGATCAGGGCAAGACTCACCGGGATTTTGTAGTGTTCTATTCCTGGCCAGAAAAAAGCTGCGTATTCGACAAAGAAAACGGGGTAAATAGCAAGGTCCACGAAAGTATAAAGCCAGGTCCACCAGCCTTCATAAAAGGCCCAGCGCAATCCCAGCCCTTTTTTTACCCATTCGTAATAGCCGCCCTCCACCGGCATCAGGCTGTTTAATTCCAAAACCGTC
>DASZRP010000161.1:0-2952 GCA_035548895.1 Puia sp.
GGTAACCAGCTCGGTGAAGGCTTACTATTACGACGCGGGGCAGAATAAAATATATATGTCGCCCGACCCTGCGGTAGTGTCCTGGAATACGAATACGATCAAGATCACCGAACCCAACTACGGGAGCTATCCGATCGGCTCAGGCGCTCAGCCGTTCTATTTTGAAGTAAATGTGGGAACGAAGAGCGGCGCCGCACCTGTCTATTTTCATTCGCTGTGACGCTGTTTGGCGATTTCAGCCGGGCGTTCATCGGTTAGTTTTCGATATCGTACCCCCGGAATGCACCTTTGAAAAAGAGTAACCGGCCCTTTTGTTTCATTCGTTCATGACAATAAAATGTTCCGTGGAAAAAAGAACGCGGTATTTGCGAAATGGGTATTTCTTATCCTGGCCATATTGTTCCTTTTACTCGCCCTGGGATTGTTGTTAAGGCTATGACAGGGTAAATTTTCGAGGGCAATTCAATATTCAATTGGCGGTCCGACAATTTCCATGCCGTGAGCTGCCCATAATTCCTTTAATTTTTGTTGCTGGTCTTTCGGAATATTCTTTCCCAGCTTGCTCATTTGCTTAAAGAAATCTTCCATCGTTCCCGCGGGTTGAAACAATACCAGCATCTGCCCTTCGCCTTCGCTGATCTTGGCAAAAGCATGCGGTATCTTTCGCGGGGCGAATGCCGAATCGCCGGCCTTTAAGAAAAGCGTATCCTCACCGACCCTCACCTTGAACTCTCCCCGAATCACATAGAACCATTCATCCTGTTGATGATGCAGGTGCAAAGCAGGCCCGCCTTTTTCCTGTCTTACCGTGTCGTAAATACAAAGGTCGCCGTCTGTATCTTTTGCCGAAACCTTACAATCGAACTTTCCGCCCATGATGAGCAGCTCCTCCTGGTAGCGATCTTCCTCTGCTGCGACCTTAAACCCTTTTCCGGGCCTTTCCTGAGTTGAATGTTTTGCATTAGCAGCCAGCGCTGAAGCTACCAGCGGGAATTGAAGGAACAAACGGCGTTGCATAAATGATTGGGGGTTTTAGGAATTTACTATTTTTTGTCTTTGGGTTTATCCATTCCTTTTTCTACTTGCATATATGAAAATATGAATCATTCCGGACATAGATTTTTAAAATAGTTTCGTATACCATCGACGCGGGAGTCATTTGCTTTTATAAACCCAATACTGTAGATTTAATATTCCTAAACCTCGTTAAAAACAGCCATGTCTTCTTCAAACCCGGTACTTGCCTTTCTGATTGGCTTAGGACTGACTACACTACTTGATTCTCTTGGAGCGATTCTTTCTAACAAATTAAACATCAGGTATACTTTGTTAATTCCTTTCTGCGTTGCCATATATATTTTCACCGGATTCCTTCTTGGCAGGCATAACAGCTATTTAACGACTTGTTTATTTAGTGGCTTACTTGGGCTATTTGATTCTACGATTGGGCTCCGGTTATCAATTCATTTCAAAGCAAATATGGGAATGAGCAAAGAAAAACTTAGTCAGTTGGAAAGTCTCGGCACATCTATTTACATGATCATATTTGGATGGTTATTTGGAAGTCTGGGTTTTGCAGTCGCAGTAAATTTCTAATAAACTAGCTCTGGTTCTTATCTACCCAATGCGCCAGCGAAACGATAATGGCTGGAGAAACCCGGCTTCAAAAGTTCATTCCAGCTTATACCGGTAATAGTACATGATATAATCATCATCGCCCTGCGTTCCGATCCCTACACCTTCTGAGCCACCGCGATCAAGGCTTCCATTAAAGTCCATAACCTCATAAAAGCTCCCGCCAAGGAAAAGATATTGATCGGACCGCCTTTTCAGAAAGTCCCATTTCCAGGTGTAAAATTTATTCCCATATTCCTGGTTTCTGGCTATAAATATTTTGATATATAAGCTGTCTTTAACCCGAATATATCCGCTTTCAAAATTTATCGGAATGGTGATTCGAAAATCCGGCAGAATCTTCCTTTCCCCAAAGATGATACTATCAATAACCAAAGTCAACCTCAAATTATTCTTATGTTGGTGAACCACAGCAGTTGCTGGAACTCGTTCTATCTCTACAGTATCTTCAACAACTCTAACTTGTCGCTGAGCCGAAACTGCAAAACAAAAGAGAATTGAGAAGAATGCAATTAAAAATTTGCTCATATATCATTATTATATAGCACTGTCCGGCGTGATATGCCTGTATCAGAACTTCCGCCGGAATTTGTAAATAAACCACATTCGATCACACGTAAAACAGAGTTAAAATTTACTCTGTTTTGATGGACTTAACAGGATTGGAAACAGCCGTACGAAATGCCTGAATGCTAATTGTTGAAAACACAATCAGTAATATGATCAAGGTCGATGAACCAAACACCCACCAGGGAATGGTTATGCGGTAGGAAAAATTGATCAGCCACCTGCTCATACCTATCCATGCCAAAGGATATGAGACCATAGCAGCCACAATCACGATTTTTATAAAGTTTTTGCCGATCAACATAATTATCCCCTTCACGTTCGAACCTAATACCTTCCGGATGGCGATCTCCTTTTGCCGATTGGCTAAGATCAGGGATACCATGCCGATTAAACCCATCAGGCAAATCAAAATTGATAAAACGAAAGCCGTCTTGACGATCAATCCCGTCTGGTTATCCTGCTTATATTGAGTATTAACTGCTTCATCCAGAAACCTGAAATTAAATTCGCCCGCAGGTACGGTACTCTTCCAGACATCTTTTAATTTATCAATATCGGCATGCACATTACCCGGCATCAGCCGGATAGCAATCCTGGGTTTCATCTCCTGATGCAACAAATATGTTTCGGTCTTACGTGACAATACATCAAAACTTGTAGCCAGCACGAGAGGCTTTATCAGCGTATGAAGCGACTCGACATTGAAATCCTTTACTACACCGATAATAGTCCGGCCAAATGGTCCGG
>DASZRP010000162.1:0-18618 GCA_035548895.1 Puia sp.
CTTATTTCCTGCTTGGCCGGGGAGGTTGCAATACCGGCGGCGGTATCGCACAAGCGGTTCAGCAGTTGGCAACAGGCGGTATCTTGGATCCACGTGTATTTGACAAAGCCAAGGTATATGAATCGCTGGCCGACGACGACAGCAAGAATCCTTTACCGGAATCGGCGAACCTGCAGCGCTTTGCCCCACCGGTCGGCGACCAGGGCAAACAGGGAAGCTGTGTGGCCTGGAGCAGCGCTTATGGCGCGCGCACTATTCTCGAGTCGGTAAGAACCGGACAGACGCCCGACGGACTAAAGTTCAGTCCTTCGTTTCTCTACAACCAGATCGGCATGGACGGCTGCGACGGGTCTTATATCAACCGCGCGATGGATTTCATGACCCAGCGCGGATCGGTTCCTTATGAGGATTTTCCTTATACGGATCAGAATTGCAGCCGGCAGCCCGACCAGGAACTGTTGCGGAAAGCCCAGCAATTCAGGATGCGTGGGGCGAACCGCTTAACAGTAGGCGACCGTACCGACGAAATTGATCTGCGGGCCATCAAGGAAAATCTTTCACAGGGAGCGCCGGTCGTGATCGGCATGATGGTGGGCGGCTCCTATATGCAGGATATGATGGGGAAGGACGTATGGAACCCGACACAAGACGATGCGAGCATGATGGGTTTTGGCGGTCATGCCCAATGCGTGGTCGGATACGACGACACGAAATACGGCGGCGCTTTCCTGATCATGAACAGCTGGGGGCCGCAATGGGGAAATAACGGTTTTGCCTGGGTGCGCTATAAGCATTTTAAATATTTCGTCCGCGAGGCTTACGGCCTCGAACCGATGCAGTCGGTCGGCGAAGCGGCGAACCGTCCTTTTGAAGCGGAAGTAGGTCTCGTGGAAGTAAAATACGATGGGAAGAAAATGGTGGCGGGAGACTATATTCCATTGAAGCAAGGTTCAGGAAACGTATATGAAACCACGGCGCCCGTAAAGCCCGGTACAAAATTTAAAATGGAGATCAGGAACCTGTCGGAATGCTATATCTATGTGTTCGGAAAAGAAACCGACGGTACCAGCTATACGCTGTTTCCCTATCCTAAAAAAGACGACCCTACCACGACAAAGTATTCGCCTTTTTGCGGCATTGCCGGTTACCGGTTGTTCCCGAAAGACAAGAGCATGACGCCGGACAGTATCGGCACGAAAGATATCATGGGCATCGTGGTAAGCAAGGACAGCCTGAACTGGTATGCCATTAACCAGCAGATCAGCAGGAATCCCGGATCGGATTACGCGGCGAGGCTTAAATCGGCCCTGAGCGCATTCCCAAATCGGGAATTAACCGGAAATACTTCTGCTAAGGGAAATATCCGTTTTTCCGCGGCCCCCGGCGCAGCCAGCCTGTTTGCCTGCATCGTGGAAGTAAATAAATAAAAAAAACAGCCACCGGTAAGGTGGCTGCCAAATCTGCTGAAAGGGTCATCAAAATTTAGTTTTCCGTCAAGAAAAGGTACAGATTTAGTTTTTCAGGTACTGGATTTTAAGCGTTTTCCCAGAATAGGATTTGGGTTTAAGGGTTCGTCAACATCTTTTCAAGGTATTGGATCCGTGTTCTCATAGGTTTAAATATCTTGAAATTTCTTTTGGTTTTCTTAGGATCTGTTTGCTCGCTTCAACAATACAAAGATGCGCAGGATTCAGGGGCTTTAATAACTTATTCGACCGGATAGGGAAAACCTTCGATTTCCGGGACAAATTTTTCGATGAATGATTTTTTAGCTGGGGCAGGAACCGGAAAGGCGCGCGGGATGGGGCTTTTGGCCTAAGGGCATACCCTTAGGCGGGTTATCTACACGATATTCAACCGGCGAAATACATCGGCTTTATTGGCCTTGCTGACCGGAATTTCGTTCCCTTTTATGAACAGCAGATTTTCGCGCATGTCGTCGATCTTGTGGAGGTTGACGATATAGGAGCGATGTACTTTCAGGAAATATTCCTTGCTCACTTTCTCTTCGAGATTCTTGATCGTATTGTGAGTAATGTATTTCTTGTTGTCGTTCGTTACGAATTTTACATAGTCGCCCATGCTCTCGATGTAAAGGATGGAATCGTTATTCAGGCGGATCAGCTTGCCGTCTGCCTTGATATAAATATGATCGGCGGCGCTGTTCGCAGAAATGGTTTCACGGGAAGGCTGCACTTTTTGCAGCGCTTCGAGGAAACGCTGGTAGGTGAAGGGCTTCATCAGATAGTCCGAAACATTATACTGGAAGGCATTATAGGCGTATTCTGTTTTCGAAGTCGTCAATATCACTTTGGGTGAAAAGGCGATCTGGTCGAGCAGCTCAAATCCATTGGCGCCCGGCATTTCCACATCCAGGAAAATAAGGTCCACGGTATTCGTATTCAGAAAGGAAAGCGCATCGGGCACATTCCCGAAACTTCCCTTTACTTCCACAATACCGCTTTTTTCACAGCAGTTGGCCAGGTAATTGGCCGCCACCTGAAGGTCTTCGACAAGAATACAACTGAGCATCATGAGCTTTGACTATTAAAAATTTCCAGTTTTTTCATTTCTTCCGTAATCAGTTGTTTGCTTTGGGCAATTTTGTCTTTCAGTGTCTCGAAGTCGCGGCTCAGCATTTCAGGGGAGGAAACAGTTCCGCAGAGCTGTTCAAATTGCTGGCAGCTTTGTTGTACCGAAGTCATTCCAACGAAGCCGAAGACGGGTTTTATTTTATGCACGGCAGCTTTTAATGCGGTGATGTTCCCGGAGGAGTAGCAAAAGTCAACATGGTCCGCCAGGGAACCAAAGTCATTCAATACCGTTGCAAAAATTTCCTGCAGGTAGACGTAGTCATCGCCATAAAGGCTATGGAGATAGGTTGCGTCAATTTCAGAATTGAAAATGAAGGAGTTAATAGCAGACTGGTTATTCATGGCTATTGGATTCATTTATATTAACGCGTTAAATAATAATTATTATGCTAAAGGCGTTTTAATACTCAAATATTTTAATCTGTTCCCGCCCCTCAAATCCAAAATATCGCCATTGTTATGGTCTGTCTATCAGGATATTGTTTATTCCGGATTGGACGACTCGCATACTTCCACCCAGCGGAAAAAGATCACCAGGTTTAATCAGTTCATCTTTCTGATCCTTTGCGGCAACATGCTCTCGGTGGTCAGCTATTTCACCCTGGGCCTTTATATCAGCGCCCTGATCAACCTTTCGGCGGGCTATATTTTCATCCTCGCTTTTCATCTTAATGCGCGCAAGCGTTTCGAAATGGCCAGGATCATCGCGATCGTAAACCTGAATATTTACCTCGTGGTGATGAACTATATGGAAGGGTTGCGTGCGGGTGAGTATATGCTTTACTTTCCTTACTTTCTGGTTATGACGCTCGTTATCGACGTAAAGAAGGATTTTAAGGAATTGAAGTTCGTTTACCTGATCACCATCGTTTCGGTGCTGGTCTGCATGAATATCTGTCCGTTTGAAAATTACTATCAGGTGCGTATTGCCGGTATGTTTACCCGTTTGTATAACAGTAACCTGGCGATCTCGCTTACGCTGACTACTTTTTTCTCTTATTTTATTTTCCGGGTAAACCGGGATAATGAAGAAGCGATCCTGAAAGAAAAGCATTTTGTGGATACGATCTATAATACTTCGCTCGACGGCGTATTGATCATGGATGCCGGGTACCGCACCATTGTCGGCTGCAATAACCGGATCTGCGAACTGCTCAATATCCGGAATAAGAAAGAAATTGAAGGCACGCCGATAGAGCACTGGTTTGCTGAAGACCATATCAAATTGTTTAAAAGCATCGAAGACAAACTCTCGATCCAGCAGATCCGCGACTGGCAGGGAGAGCTGGAGCTGACGTCCGGCGGGAAAAACTTCTTTGCTTTTGTAAGCATCGTGCCCTTTCTTGATAATGATCACCGTTTTTTAAAGATCAGCATCCTCGATCTTTCCGATCTGAAAACCGCCCAGTTCGAGCTGATGAAGGCCAAGCAGAAAGCAGAGGTCGCTTCGCAGGCCAAATCGCGGTTCCTTTCCAATATGAGCCATGAGCTCCGGACTCCGCTGAACGGGATTATCGGCACCTCCAACCTGCTGCTGCAGGAAAATTATTTACCGGAACAGAAATCGCATCTCGATATTCTCAAATATTCTTCCGAGCACATGATGATGCTCATTAACGAGATACTCGATTTCAATAAGATCGAAGCAGGAAAATTGCAATTAGGGCAGGAGCCGGTCGACCTGAAAAAATTCCTTGAGAAAATTACCCTTCAGTTTTCAGCGCAGGCACACGCCAAGCATATCGGGTTCAAGACCGACATCGATGAAAGCCTCGATATCGAGGTGATGACGGATGAAACGCGGCTGAACCAGGTCTTCAGCAACCTGCTGTCGAACGCCATCAAGTTCACTCATTTTGGCGAGATCGTCGTCGTTGCCCGGAAGATCTATTCGACCAGTCAGAAGGCGACCATTCAATTTATGGTGAAGGATACGGGCATCGGTATTCCCGCAAACAAGCAGCAGGAAATATTCGAAAGCTTCACCCAGGCCGATGTCAACACGACCAGGAAATACGGTGGCACGGGCCTTGGCCTGTCGATCACGAAGAAGCTCGTCAGCCTCTTTCAGGGAGAATTGCAATTGGAAAGCGAAGAGGGGAGGGGCAGTACTTTTCACTTCACCCTGAAACTGGCGATCAGCGAAAACCGAAAACGGTATATCAACGAAGACAGGGTAAAACAGCTTTGCATGTTTCCCGGCGTGAAAGTGATGGTTGCGGAAGACAATGCCATCAATATGTCGATCGCGCGCCGCTTTCTCAGCAAATGGGGCATAGAGGTAAAAGAAGCCTATAACGGCCGGCAGGCCGTCGAACTATTCTCGCAAAACGAGTTTGACCTGATATTGATCGACCTTGAAATGCCCGAGATGGATGGCGTAACCGCTTTGGGTGAAATAAAGAAAATAAATCCCAACGTTCCCGCTATCGCTTTTACTGCGGCGGTTTACGAAGATATGCGCGCTGACCTGCTCAGGAAGGGCTTCATGGAATTCGTACCGAAACCCTTCCGACCCGAGGATCTCCATAATAAAATTTCCATTCTGCTTTCGGCGAAGACGACCTCCTGAATAGATGACAGATGATAGATGGCAGATGACAGTTAAACAGACCTGTCATCTGCCATCTATCATCTGTCATCTACTCCCGCTGGCCGATAAAAAATCTTCATTCCCCGTTAAACCTTATTTAACGTTCCGGGTCTGATATAAAAATCACTGTAATCATGAAAGCGCAAACACTTGCGCGGATGGCAATGCTGCTGGGCCTTGCCGCCGCACTGAATCTGTATTCCTGTAAAAAAGATGTTTCAAGCGGAAACACATCCGGTTCATCGGACAGTGTTTCGGTAACAGCCGACGACCAGTCGCAGGTGTCGGATGAATCTGAAGCGATAGACGACGATGTTAACACGGTGCTGAACGGACAATCTGATTTCTCCGGCGACAATAGCCAGTCGCTTTCCGAAGCCGGCGGCGTGGCCGTTAATTCGGTTGAGACAAACGGGGCGGGTGCCGGAAAGTTTGTAATTGCAGGCCTAATCTGCGATGGCACGGTAACCTACGATACGGCAAACGGCCAGCGGATCATCACCATCGTGTACGACAATTCATCGAGCTGCAACGGCAAACGCGTTCGCACCGGTACTGTGGTGATCACCATGCCGTATGGCAAGAAATGGAAAGACGCGGGAACGGCGGTTACGGTCGATATACAGCAGCTTAAAATCACCCGTCTGCGCGACAACAAAAGTATCACCATCGATGGTCAGCGCATATTCACCAACGTGAGTGGCGGCTTGCTGAAAGACCTGGCTACCCTGGGCAGCATTACCCATACGGTCGCCAGCGATAATATGTCGGTCACTTTCAATAATGGTAAACAAAGGACCTGGCATATTGCCAAGCAGCGCTTATATACTTACAACAACGGCATCGTGCTGACAACGACCGGAACTTATTCGGATGGGACGGATACGCAGATCGCGGAATGGGGAACGAACCGTTTCGGTGTGGACTTCAAAAGCATTATCAGCGAACCGAAGATATTCCGCCAGGACTGCGACTTCAGGCTCACGGGCGGGCAGAACACCGTTAAAACAGTGGCCGGCACCACACAGATCACCTATGGGCTCGATCAGAACGGTAATCCGACCGGATGCCCGGGCAATGGAAATTATTACATGAAGATTGTTTGGAATGGCGCGAATGGAGGTACCTACACCATTATCCTGCCGTATTGATCCGTGCTTTGCATTTATACGAACCCGTCTCGCAGAGACGGGTTCTTCGTTTTTGACGGTGCTTGCAGAACGCTGCCCTCACCAACTGAGGTCAACCCGCTTGCCCTGCCTGATGCTTTCATAAATGGCGTCGATGATCTTCAGGTCTTTCACCGCTTCATGGCCGTCGACCGGAACAACAGGTTTTTTATCGTTGAAGATGATGTCGGACATCTCATCCATCTGTACCGTCTGGTGAACCGTAATGGGTTGATTGATCTCCCCTTTATTGGTACGCCCCTGGATGGGGCCGTAGCCTGTTGCCGGGTATAGTTCCGCAAACCCATTCCTGCCATTGAGGAAGAACCGGTCGAGATAATTCATGCTGTAGGTGGAAAGGCAGGAAGCCACCGCGCCGGAAGGAAAGCCAAACTGGAACTGGATGGTTTCGTCAACACCCTCCTTAAATTTCACCGGATCGTTTTTGGTTTCTTCGGCCGTTACCCAGACCGGATCTTCCCCGATCATATAACGGGAACCATTGACCGAATAAATGCCGATATCCATCATGGAGCCGCCGCCGGAAAGCGCTTTATTTAGCCGCCACTGGTTGGGATCGCCGATGATGAATCCGCTCAGTCCCTGGAAGAACATGATCTTTCCGAATTCCCCGGCATTGCGCATGCGTATAATTTCCAGGGTGTGCGGTTCAAAATGCATCCGGTAACCGACCAGCAGCTTCACGCCGGCAGCCTCGCAGGCGTCGACCATTTCCTGTCCTTCCTTCGCATTGATGGCCATGGGCTTTTCGCAGATCACGTGCTTGCCCGCTTTGGCCACGCGGATCACTTCGTCGTGATGCAATGCGTTGGGCGTGATCACATACACCGCGTCAATGTCCGGGTTATTTTTGATCTGGTCGAAATTCTCGTAGTTGTAGCAGTTCTTTTCCGGAATCCCGTATTTCGACTGCCAGGCTTTGAGCTTGGCGGGCGTTCCGCTGATCGCACCGACCAGCTTGGCCTTCGTGCAGGAACGCATGGCTTCGGCCACGCGGGTTCCATAGCTGCCCAATCCGAGAATGGCCACGCGCAGCACGCGCCCGTCCTTCGCCGGCTCCTGACAAGCCGAAAGTCCTGCTGTGCTGAGCCCGGGCAAAAGTGTGAAACCCAAAGCAGAAAAGGTCATCTTTTGAAGGAAGTCGCGGCGGGAATTCATGGCAATTGTTTTTAGGTTGGAAATAAGATCCTCTGCTTCAAGATAATGGATTTTTCTGTATCTCTGTCACCCGGTCGGAGAATCGGGAATTTATTCCGATCTTGAGCGCCGGAGTGCCTGCTTATGAAATGGTTTTGTTTTCATATAAATCTTCGTGCCATACTGGCCCCGATCCTTGCCTGCCTGATCTCAATGTCGATGAGCGCGCAAACGCCATTCCGGTTCGCCCATATTGATTTCTCCAGCGGCCTTTCCAATAACCAGGTGAATGCCATATTCAAAGACGCCCGCGGCTTCATGTGGTTCGGCACCATGTCCGGACTGAATCGTTATGACGGTTACCAGTTCCGTGTTTTCCGCCACAACCTCGCCGATACCAATTCATTGAACGATGACTATATTTCGAGGATCTGCGAAGACCCGTTCAGGAAGCTTTGGGTCCAGACCAGAAACGGATATAATATATACGATCCCGAAACAGAGCAGTTCAACCGGAAGATCTATACCTATCTCCAATCCCTTTCACTGCCCTCGGAGGGATTTTCCGATGTGGTCCAGACCCGCCACCATTTTTGGCTGGTCTATTCATCGTTGGGCATTTGCTATCTGCGCCCGAAGGGGAAACCGGTATTTTTAAAGCATGCTGCAAATGATCCCGGATCGATCGACGCAGATCCGGTATCGGACATCTGCGAAGACTCTAAAGGGAATAGCTGGCTGATCCACCAGAACGGACTGCTGGAGCAGCTCGACAGCCAGCATTTGAAAGTGATATTCAGATCGACCGTCTTTCAGGACCGGTTCAACGGCCGCTCCTTCGCTTCCCATCTTTTTATCGACAACGGCGATAATATATGGGCCTATTCCATGGGGAATATCGATGGCGTATACCAGTTTCAACCCAACGGCAACCGGCTGCTTGCCCTTTCAAAAAAAACGAGGCCGCAGGGCCTGAATAATGATCTGGTGAACGGGATCACGATGGACTGCTCCGGGAAAATATGGATCGGCACGGATCATGGCGGCATTAATGTGTACGATCGAAAAACAGGAAGCTTGCAATTCATCACCAATACGGCCAACGATGCCAAGAGCCTTGCCCAGAATTGTGTTACTACACTGTATCGCGACCCGCAGGGCGGTGTCTGGGCGGGGACTTATAAAGACGGCATCAGCTACTACCATGAGGACATGGTTAAATTTCCATGGTATCACCACCTGCCGGGCGTCGCCAACAGTCTGCCTTACGACGATGTGAACCGCTTTGTGGAAGATGCCAATGGCAATCTCTGGATAGGCACCAATGGCGGCGGACTGATTTATTTCGACCGGAAGAAAAACCAGTTCCAGCGTTTCCAGCACGATCCGAATAATTCAAACAGCCTGAGCAATAATGTGGTAGTCAGCATGTGGCTGGACCATCGGCATATTTTGTGGATCGGCACTTACTTCGGCGGCCTGGACAGCTACGACGGAAAACATTTTGTGCATTACCGTCACAACGAAGCCAGGCAGGAGAGTTTAGCCGACGACCGGGTCTGGGAAATATATGAGGACTCGAAAAATAATCTCTGGGTCGGCACCCTGGAAGGTGGTCTGGATAAATTCGACCGGGAGAAAAAAATATTTATACATCACAGAACTTCGATCCCCAACTCCCTTCACTCGGATTATATTTCCGCATTAGCGGAAGATAAATACAGCAATCTCTGGATCGGGACTTCCTACGGCATAGATGTTGCCCAATTAGGCGGTGTGATCGTGCATTATTCTGCAGCCAACCAGCTGAGCAATGAGAATATTATTGCGATCCTGAAGGACCATGCCGGTAATATGTGGGTCGGCACGCGCGAAGGACTGAATGTATTTAACTCCGGGAAGCAAAGCTTTCAATCGTTCCGGACGGAAGACGGACTGCCGGATAATGCTATCCTGACCATCGTGGAAGATAACAGTAATCATTTGTGGGTCACCACGCCCAACGGAATTTCCCAAATCAGCGTTCATGGCGATCAGGCCGCCGGTTTTAAGATCAATTGCCGTAATTACAATGAAACAGACGGGCTGCAGGGGCGCGAATTCAATGAGAATGCCGCCCTGAAGACCGGCAGCGGTGAACTGGTTTTCGGAGGCGCAAACGGGGTCAATATTTTCAACCCGGACCAGATCAAAAACAGTCGCAAAAACGCGCCGGTGGTATTGACGGATTTCCAGATATTCAACAAGACCATCCACCCCAACACCAGCGTGAACGGCAAACTGGTACTCGACAAGTCTATTTCAGAAACTCAGCAGATCAGCCTGAAATATAATCAGCGTGTTTTTTCCATCGAGTTTGCTTCCCTGCTTTTCGTCAACACCGACAAGACCCGGTATGCGTATAAGCTCGAAGGATTTGATCATGACTGGCTGGTGACGGACGGCATATCGAGGCGCGCCACGTATACCAACCTCGACCCGGGAAAATATATATTTCGGGTAAAGGCTTCAAACGACCATGGTCTCTGGACCGAAATGGCCATGCCGCTCGTTATCACTATTCTACCGCCCTTCTGGAAAACGCCCCTTGCCTATCTGTGCTATTTATTTTTATTGGTTGGCCTGCTGGTGTTTGCCAGGCGCATGATCATTCAGCGTGCCCGCATGCGCTTCGCGCTTGAACAGGAAAGGCGGGAAGCGCAGCGCATGCATGAACTGGATATGATGAAGATCAAATTCTTCACCAATGTGAGCCATGAATTCAGAACACCGCTATCGCTCATTCTTTCGCCGTTAGAACGGATCATCCGCGCCAGTCCTGACGCGATTCAGAAAAACCAGCTCAACCTGGTACACCGGAATGCGCGGCGACTGCTCAACCTGGTCAACCAGTTGCTCGATTTCAGAAAAATGGAAGTGCAGGAGCTGAAGCTCAATCCGGTCAAGGGTGAAATTGTCCGGTTCATCCGCGAAGTTTGTTATTCCTTCACCGACCTGGCAGAGCAGAAAAATATTAAATTCTCTTTTGAATCGGATATCGATCAGCTCTATTGCAATTTCGATTACGATAAAATTGAACGGATCCTGTTCAACCTGCTGTCCAACGCGTTCAAGTTCACGCTTGAAAAAGGCAAGGTGGATGTGGCGGTTGCCGCCAGGCGAAAAGGCGCTGAGATGGATCTCGAAATTCGTGTGCGCGACACAGGTATTGGAATACCGCCCGAAAAACTGGATAAAATATTTGATCGTTTCTTCCAGCAGGAAGTGCCCGGAACCTTAGTGAACCAGGGAAGCGGCATCGGACTGTCCATCACGAAGGAATTCATCCGCCTCCATCAGGGCAATATCAAAGTGGAGAGCGAACCGGAAAAAGGCAGTTGCTTTACGGTTCACCTGCCCTTCAAAGAATTTGAGACCATTTTCACCGGCGAGCCGTTGCGAATAAGCCATGAACCGGAAGCGGTAACTATGGTTGAACCGGTTGCGGCATTGGTAATGAAAGGTAAGGATGGAAGAAAACAACCGCTCATCCTGCTGGTGGAAGACAACGAGGATTTCCGGTTCTACCTGAAAGATAACCTGCGCAGCGAATTCCGCATTGTGGAAGCCGTGAACGGAAAAGAAGGATGGCAGAAGGCCCTTTCCGCCCAGCCCGACCTGGTAGTGACCGATATCAGCATGCCGCTGATGAACGGGATCGAGCTGTGCAAAAAGATAAAGGCAGATCCGCGCACGGAGCAGATACCCGTTATATTATTAACGGCGCTGACCGGGGAAGAAGATCAACTGCGCGGCCTGGAGACCGGCGCCTCCGATTATATCACCAAGCCCTTCAATTTCGAGGTAATGGTTTCGAGGATAAAGAATATCCTGACCCAGCAGGTTGCCCTGAAAAAAACCTACAGCCGGAAGGTGGAGGCCAAACCTACTGAAAATCCCGTCGGGTCGGGCGACGACCGGTTCGTCCGGCAGGCCCTGGAAATCGTGGAGAAAAACCTGTCTGACCCCGATTTCTCCGTCGAAGACCTGAGCCAGGCGCTTTTTATGAGCAGGATATCGGTTTACAAAAGGCTATTGTCCCTCACGGGGAAAACGCCGATCGAATTTATCCGCTCCATCCGCCTGGATCATGCCGCTGTGCTCCTTGAGAAAAGCCAGCTCACCGTGGCGGAGATAGCCTACGAAGTGGGCTTCAACAATCCGAAATACTTCACCAAATACTTCAAAGCGGCTTTTAATATGCTGCCTTCCGCATACAGCTCCGCGAAAAAGAAGGAATCCGGCGCTGTTTGATCCTCCGGTTAACATTTGATCACCTATTTAGAAACAAAGCATGCCCCTCAGTCTCGGGGTTCACGGCTATTTTTATGGCCAACCTGACTAACTAAAGTTGGTAATCATGATTGCTTTCGCCCGGCCGAAACCTGTCGTTGCGGCGCTGCTTTGTTTTATCCTGGTACTCGTGACCAGTCATTCCCTGCACGCCCAGACTCCTGTTTTTAAAAAAGAAATTAATGGTATAACAATATATCCCGACACCACGCTGTCTGGCAATGCCCGCTGGGTGAAACTGCAGGTAGTGACTGCCAATATCGTCAGGGTAGTTGCCGGTCCTTCGGGAACTGCTCCATCCGACACCAGCCTGATCCGCGTCCCCGTTAGCTTACCGGCGCCAAAATGGGTGGTTGAACCGGGTAACGGAGAAGTAGTACTAAAGACGGATTCGATTACCGCCACCGTGTCGACGACTAACGGAGCCGTGCAGTTCAAAGATTTCAATGGAAACACGCTGCTGACCGAAAAGAAGGACCGTCAATTCAGGCCGGCGGTCTTCGATGGCCAGCCATCGTTTCATATCCGGCAAACATTCCTCACGGCGCCAGGTGAGGCGATCTACGGCCTGGGACAGCACCAGGACGATATCCTCGATTATAATCATGAGCAGGTAGAAGGATTTCAGAATAACACCGAGGTCGTTATTCCCTTCTTCGTTTCTGACAAACATTATGGTGTGCTGATCGACAACTGTTCGCTTTCCCGTTTTGGCGATCTGCGCGATTTCATGCCGCTCTCCCGGTTAAAGCTTTTTGCCCGGGACGGAGCCGAAGGCTATCTCACCGAAACTTTCCGCAATGGAAATAACGGAGGAACCGGAACGCCGAAAATACTGGTGAGCCGGGCTGCGTCTTCGATTGCGATGGACTACTTGGGCGACTCCAAAACTTTTTTTCCGGAAGGCTTTAAGCCTTCGAATGGGACTGTGACCTGGGAAGGATCGGTCTCCTCTTCTTTTACAGGCCTGCACAAATTCAGGTTTCGCTATGGCGGTTATCTCAGGGTCTGGATCGGGGAAAAAGAGCTCGTGGACAGATGGCGTCAGGCATGGAACCCCGGTTCGGCTACAGTAGATGTTTACTTCGAAAAGGATCGGAAGCAATCCATCCGGATCGAATGGAAGCCTGACGGAGACGAATCTTACATCTCTGCAAAATGGCTTGATCCGGCGCCTCCGGGAACAGAAAATGATTTTGGCTTCGCGGCCGAATCGGGTGATCAGCTTGACTATTATCTCGTTTACGGTTCAACCATGGACAACCTGATCGGCGGCTACCGCCTGCTTACCGGCAAGGCGGGCATCGTTCCGAAATGGGCCATGGGTTTATGGCAGAGCCGCGAGCGATACAAAAGCGAAGAGGAATTGCTCGGCGCTTTCAGCGAATTCAGGAAAAGAAAAATTCCGATCGATAATATCGTCCTCGACTGGAGCTATTGGAAACTGGATGCCTGGGGAAGCCAGGAATTCGATCCGGTCGCCTTTCCATCGCCTGACAGCATGATCGACCAGGTTCACCGGCAGCACGGTCATTTCATGATCTCGGTATGGCCGAAATTTTATACGGGCATCCCGGCTTACGATCGGTTCAACAGCAAGGGATGGCTGTATAAAAGAAATGTTGCCGACGATCAGCATGACTGGAAAGGGTTTGTTTCCACTTTTTATGACGCCTTCAATGCCGATGCCCGCTCGGGCTTCTGGGACCTGATCCACGATAAGCTGTATAAAAAAGGAGTCGATGCCTTCTGGATGGATGCGAGTGAACCGGATATTCTCTCCAACGTAAACCCGGAGAAAAGAAAAGAAGAGATGACGCCGACTGCGCTGGGCCCGGCTGCCGGTGTGCTCAATGCCTATCCCCTGGAGAATGCGAGAGGGATCTATGAAGGGCAGCGTAGCGCGGACCCGAATAAAAGAGTGTTCATACTGACGCGTTCGGCCTTCGCCGGCTCGCAGCGTTACGGAGCGGCGGTATGGAGCGGAGATATCGGCGCCCGCTGGGCCGACATGAAAACGCAGATCACCGCAGGCATTAATTTTTCTTTGTCCGGTCTTCCCTGGTGGACGATGGACATTGGCGGGTTTGCCGTTGAGCACCGTTTCGAAAAGCCCAATGATAAAGACCTCGAAGAATGGCGGGAGCAGATGACCCGCTGGTATCAGTTCGGCGCTTTCTGTCCGTTGTTTCGCGTTCATGGCCAGTATCCTTACCGCGAAATATTTCATATTGCGCCAGAGGATCATCCTGCTTATCAGAGCATGCTCTACTACGACAGGCTCCGTTACCGGCTCATGCCTTATCTCTACACGCTGGCCGGTATGGTCTGGCAGCGTGACTATACGCTGATGCGCGGGCTGGTGATGGATTTTGCAAAAGATCCGGTTGCTTCCCGCACGGATGATGAATATATGTTCGGTCCCTCGCTGCTGATCAACCCGGTCTACACTTTCGGCGCCCGCAACCGCGAAGTTTATCTTCCTGCAGGAAGCGGCTGGTACGATCTCTATTCAGGCAGCTATACTGAAGGGGGGCAAAAGATCATAGCCAATGCGCCCTATACGCGGATGCCGGTTTATGTGAAAGCGGGATCGATCCTACCGCTGGGACCCGACCTGCAATACAGCGATGAGAAGCCGGCAGACCCGGTCACGCTTTATGTATATACGGGCGGCAATGCGGAGTGCACACTGTATGAAGACGATGGCGGCAGCTATGGATATGAAAAGGGGCAGTATACTAATATTCCAGTCAGCTACGAAGAATCGACGGGTATGCTGACCATTGGCAAGCGCAGCGGCGCATTTCCCGGCATGCTGAAGGAAAGAACATTCCGGATCGTGATCGTATCGAAGAGCAAGCCGGCGGGATTGGATGTTCCGGGTGAAAAGATGAGTACAGTTCGCTATTCGGGTTCACAAAAAACGATCAGGCTGAAATAACCATGCGATCAAATCGCGATTAATTCTTTAAACCACTAATTGTTTGTTTATGAAAAGAGCCAGAACCATCAGGAGGCTGACTGCTGTTTGCGGGATCATCCTGCTTGGCATGCTGAGCGGCATCAACGGGTTCAGTCAGAACCCCGCTAATGCTGCGAGGCCGATCAAGGGGAAAGTTGTTTCGAAAACCGGCGCTCCGGTCTCCGGCGCTTCCATTTCAGTGAAAGGAACGCGCAATTTAGTAACGGCCGATGCCAATGGAGAATTTACCATTCTCGCGGCCAACGGAGAAACCATTGAGATCTCATCGATCGGGTACGCTCCGAAAGACATTAAAATAACCGCCGGTATTCAGAACGCGGAAATCAGCCTGGAAGAAGACTATGGTCACCTGCAGGACGTGGTGGTGGTCGGTTATGGAAAAATGAAAAAGACGGACCTGACCAGCGCACAGGTCACGGTGACTGCCGACGATATTGCAAAGACAGTAAATACCACCTTCGACCAGGCTCTGCAGGGAAGGGCAGCTAACGTATACGTATCCTCGCCGAGCGGACAGCCCGGCGCTGCTCCCAATGTCATTATTCGCGGCGTCAGCTCACTCACCGGTTCAACCCAGCCCCTCTATGTTATCGACGGCGTGCAGATCAAACCGGATAATCCGGCCGACGATCCGTACAACCATCCTTCCGGTTTCGCCAATCTCCTCTCCGGGATCAACCCGGACGATATCGAGACCATGAACGTATTGCAGGGCCCTTCGGCAACCGCCATCTTCGGCGCCGTGGGCGCTAACGGCGTTATCATGATCACGACCAAAAGAGGCCGGGCCGGCGAAACGAAGATCAATGTGAGCGGCCTGTGGACACTGCAGGACAAGCCCTCCTATATTCCGGTGATGAACCTGCCGCAATATGCCGCCTACCGGAACGAGATGGCCAAGGCCGGCGGAACGGCAAGCGATCCGAGCTTCGCCGATCCTACTGTTCTCGGACAGGGAACAAACTGGCAGGACGCACTATACAATCGCACCTGGCTGCAGAAATACCAGATGTCGATGAGCGGCGGTACCGACAAGACCAACTTTTATCTTTCCGGTGAATATTTCAATCAGCAGGGGATTGCACCCGGTTCCGGATTCTCGCGCGGATCGGTTCGGTTGAATCTGGATAACCAGACCCGCAGCTGGCTGAAGGTCGGTACCAGCCTCAGCGTGAACCAGACGCAGGAAAAAGTCAATACCACCAATGCCGGTATTATTCAATTGGCCATACAGCAGAATCCTTCTGTTCCGGTGAAGAACCCCGACGGCAGCTGGGGCGGCCCCAATACCACTCAGTTCCAGTTTTCCAATCCGGTTGCCATAGCAAATATCTATAACGACTATAACAAATCGATGGCCTTTATCGGTGGCGGATATGCGGATATCACGTTTATGCGCGGACTGGTCTTTCACAATGAAGTGAATGGAAGCTACCAGTACTACAATCGTTACATGTTCCATCCGGGATATGATTTCAACGGTTATATTGTTCCGAATACCAGCGCCACTTCTACCCGTTCAGCAAACAATAACTACTGGTGGAATTTCAATACCCGTTTGCAATATGACACCCGTATCGGCAAACATGCCATTACCGCGATGATCGCACATGAAGCGCAATCCTGGCAGAATGAAGGGTTGACCGGGACAAGGACCAGTTACGTGACCTACGATAACCAGGAACTTTCCGGCGGCGATGCCAGCAGCATTTCCAATGTGAGCAATAACAGTTCGAGATCGGACGGAGCGAAGGAATCTTACTTCGGGCGACTGAACTATTCGTTTAACGACCGCTACTATATCCAGGGCATTTACCGGTACGACGGTTCTTCCAACTTCGGCGCCAACAAACGCTGGGGCGGATTCCCATCCGTATCTGCCGCCTGGAGGATCTCCCAGGAGAATTTCATGAAGACCATGACGGCCGTGAATGAATTAAAATTGCGACTGGAATACGGCGTATCGGGTAACTCCAATGCCGTCGGTTACTACTCCCAGTTGCAAACCGTGCCTACGGGTTGGGGCACCGGCTTCCTCTCCCAGAATTTTGCAAACCCCAATATGCAATGGGAAACGGACAAGACCTACAATATCGGATTTGATCTGAGCATGTTCAATAACCGCTTGCAGGTGATCGCCGATTTCTATCAGAAGAATATCGAAAACCTGCTCACCACGAATCCTTATGCTTTTTATAATGGCGGCGATATCGCCTATTCGGCGGGCTATATCTCCTGGCCGACGACCAATGTCGGTTCCATGCAGAACAAAGGATTTGGCGTTACGGTGAACACGGTGAATATCACCAACAACAACTTCGTGTGGAAAAGCAGCCTGAACTTCTCCTTAGACCGGAACAAGATCACGCAGCTGAATACGCCGATCAATTTCTCCTACAGCGGCACCCAGGCCGAGTTCATCAGCGAGGTCGGCCAACCGGCCAGCATGATCACGGGTTATATTGCCGACGGGTTGTTCACCAATGCCGACGATATTCAGAACCATGCCGTGCAAACTTCGAACGGCCTGATCACGGTCAGCCCTCAGGGAACCTGGCCGGGCGACGTGAAGTTCAGGGATATTACGGGACCTAACGGCAAGCCCGACGGGGTGATCGATCATTCCGACCGCGTTATTATCGGCAACCCCTGGCCGAAATATACTTTCGGGTTCAACAACAACCTTACCTACAAGCAATTTGACCTGAATATTTTCATCATCGGGTCCATCGGGAACGATGTGCTGAACTATACCCGATACCTGAATGAATTGGGCTCGGGCACTTACGGAAATTATCTCCAGTCGGTCGCCAATTTTGCAAGGCCCAGCAGCTACGATATTGCCGATGCCGCTACGGTCACGCTCACCAATCCCGGTTACCGCATTCCGCGCATTGCACCGGGAGATCCCAACGGAAACAACCGCATCAGCCAGTGGTATATTGAAGACGGTTCCTATGTGCGTATCAAGAATATCTCGCTTGGGTATAATTTCCCCAGGCAATGGGTTTCCAAAGCCGCTCTTAAAGGATTGCGCATAGCGGTGAACGTTCAGAACCTAGTCACCTTCACACATTATAAAGGATATGATCCTGAAATCAGCATGGTGAACTACGGAGGAACCATCATGGCGGGTATCGACACCGGTCGTTATCCGGATGTACGCATGTATTCCTTCAACCTCGTAGCTGATTTTTAATCAAACAAAAATTCTTTTATGAAAACGATCATAAAATACACTGGTTTTATCGCGCTGCTTGCTTTAACGCAAAGCTGCAAAAAGGACTTCTTAGACCGGCCGCCGCTGGATCAGGTGACTTCCGGAAATTTCTATAAAACGGACGACGAGATTCTCGCAGGTACGGCGCCGTTATATAATATCGTTTGGTTCGATTACAACGACAAGGCCCTGCTCGCTTTCGGCGAAGCGCGGGGCGGCAACCTGAACTCCAACGATCGGACGCCCTATATTCAGTTCGCTCCTTCGGCTACCGATCAGGGCACCCTGCTGCCAGGCTACAAATCTTTTTACAAGATCATCGCCCAGAGCAACCTGACCATGCAGAATATCACGAATGCAACGGGCAGCACGGCTTCCGAAGAGGTGAAGAAAATGGGCCTCGCGGAATGTCATTTCATGCGGGCTATGGGATACTACTATCTCGTCAGCAACTGGGGCGCTGTGCCCATCGTTTACGATAACGTGGGACAGTTGAGCAATTCCCTGCTGCGAAATACCATCGAAAGCGTATGGCAGTTCATCATCATGGACCTGCGCTATGCGGC
>DASZRP010000163.1:0-21057 GCA_035548895.1 Puia sp.
TATAGCGACCGCCGGTTAAAGAGGATTTATGACCCCTTTCCGGAAACGGGGGGCAAAATTACGAAAATCCTGCCAGAAAAGAGAAAATTGGCGCTCTGCCGGAGAATCGGTAAATTGTTCTTCCTTTTTTTCAAACATCAAATCTCCAGATATGAAAAAGTACGTTTTGCTGCCTGCGCTTTTCTTTGCGTTCAGCGCTGTTTATGCCGGCGATAAGGGCACCTGGACCGGTTATATCAGCGACTCTCACTGTGGGGCCAAGGGAGCCAAGGAAGGTCATGTGGATTGTGCCAAGAAATGTATTAAAGATGGCGCTGCTGCGGTTTTTGTGGTAGGCGACAAAGTATATACCATCAGCGACCAGAAAAAGGCGTCGAAGTATCTTGGCGAAAAAGTCACTATTACCGGGGATATGAACGGCGATGCCGTGACGATCGAAAAGATCAGCAAGGCCAGTTAGTTTCCTTTATCTCTGATCGAATACTTCAGATAGTTAGCCGGTAGGTAGACTACCGGACGGGGTTTTTGTATCCCGGGATTTGTTTTTTCACCCCGAAGAGGTCAGTTCAACAGAAAGAAGCCTGTTTGTGCGGGTGGAGGGACTCGAACCCCCATGCCTCGCGGCGTCAGATCCTAAGTCTGATACGTCTGCCAATTTCGCCACACCCGCATATAAGAAAAAGCCAACGCAATAAATGCCCGACCTCCGGTCAGCCGGGCTGCAAATATCGGATTTCCACGGAATAAATAAAACCATCCTGACGGTTCAGGCCCCCGGGAGGCCGTTCAGGCCTTACTTAGCGGCTAATTTCGTAAATTGCAGATATGGAAACCGTCGCTGCCAATCCCGTGTACAACCTTACGGAGGAGCAGGAAAAAAGGCTGATTTTGAGGGAATACCGCGCTCTTTTACGGGCCCTGAAGCCCAAGCTGAAGGCGGGCGACAAGGAGCACGTAAGGGATGCTTTTGAGCTGGCTGCAGAAGCCCATAAAACCATGCGCCGCAAGAGCGGGGAGCCCTATATCCTTCATCCCCTGGCCGTCAGCCGCATCTGCGTGGAAGAGATCGGACTGGGCGTCCGGTCGACCATCTGCGCCCTCCTGCACGACGTGGTGGAAGATACTGATATCACGCTGGAGGATGTTGAGCGGGATTTCGGCAGTGAGATAGCCCGCATCGTGGACGGGCTCACCAAGATCTCCAATGTGATCGACGTGAACGCCTCCCAGCAGGCTGAGAATTTCAAAAAGATCCTGCTTACCCTGACCGACGATCCAAGGGTAATCCTCATTAAGCTGGCCGACCGCCTGCATAATATGCGGACCCTCGACAGCATGAAACGGGACAAGCAGCTGAAGATCGCTTCAGAAACAGTCTATGTATTCGCTCCCCTGGCGCACCGTATGGGCCTTTACAATATCAAGACGGAGCTTGAGGATCTCGCCATGAAATACTTAGAGCCTGAAGAGTATAAGGAGATCGCCCGTAAACTGGCGGAAACCAAGCGGGAGCGTTCCCGTTATATCAATGAGTTCATCAAACCGCTCCGCGACCATCTCGCCGAATCGGGTTTTGATTTCGAGATCTTCGGCCGCCCCAAGAGCATTCATTCCATCTGGACCAAGATGCGTAAAAAGGGAGTAACCTTCGAAGAAGTGTACGACCTGTTCGCCATCCGCATCATCATCAACTCGCCGCCCGAAAGAGAAAAGGCCGATTGCTGGAAAGTCTATTCCATCATCACCGACGAATATTCGCCTTCGCCCGAGCGACTGCGCGACTGGCTCAGCAATCCCAAATCGAACGGTTATGAGGCCCTGCATACCACGGTGATGGGACCGCAGGGGAAATGGGTGGAGATACAGATCCGTTCCAAGCGGATGAACGAGATTGCCGAGAAAGGACTGGCCGCCCACTGGAAATACAAGGAAGGCGGATCGGACGAAAGCCGTTTCGACAAGTGGTTCCAGCAGATCCGGGAAGTGCTGAACATGGAAGACAATGATTCCATCAATTTCCTGCAGGACTTCAAAATGAGTTTCCTCGCCGAGGAAATTTATGTCTATACCCCGAAGGGAGATGTCAAAATGATGCCGGTGGGCTCCACGGCGCTGGATTTTGCTTTCTCTATTCACAGCGCGATCGGGGTGCAGTGTATCGGGGCCAAAGTGAACCATAAACTGGTGCCCATCAGCCATAAGCTGCGAAGCGGCGACCAGGTGGAGATCATTACTTCCGGCAAACAGCATCCTTCGGAAGACTGGCTGAACTTCGTCGTCACCGCCAAGGCGAAAAGCAAGATCAAGGATTCCCTGAAGGATGAAAAGAGAAAGATCGCCGACGAAGGGAAATATATCGTTCAGAAGAAGCTCGAAAATTTTGGGGCTGCGTATAATCAGCACAATATCGACACGCTTACTGCTTTCTATAAATTCAATTCTTCGCTCGATTTTTATTACCAGGTTGCGGTGAAGAATATCGACCTGAAAGAGCTGAAGGATTTTCAATTGCTTGGCGACCGGCTGGAATTTCCAAAACCCGCCAAAACATTGCCGACGCCTGCGGAAACTAAACCTGACACCCTCGCGCCTGCCCAACGCAAGGACACTGAACTTATCATTTTTGGCGAAAGCAGCGACAAGATTGTTTATACCCTGGCAAACTGCTGCAAACCTATTCCGGGAGATGACGTATTCGGATTTGTGACGACCGGGAAGGGGCTTACCATACACCGGACCAATTGCCCCAACGCTACAAGGCTTCTTTCCAGCTATGGCCACCGCGTGGTGAAAACCAAATGGGCCAAGAACAAAGAGATCAGCTTCCTGACCGGGGTGCGTATTGTGGGTATCGACGATGTCGGCGTTATCAACAAGATCACCAACCTCATATCCGGCGAGCTGCGTATCAACATCAGTGCGCTGACCGTGGAAGCCAAAGAAGGCCTTTTTGAAGGAAGCATCAAAGTATATGTCCACGACAAGGAAGAGCTCGATGAGCTGGTGCACCGGCTGAAACAGCTCAGCGGTATTCACTCGGTAGACCGGTTCGACGCCGAAAACAACTGAGGCTGAAAATAATTTCCTGTTGATCTCCGATCACTTATTTTTGCGGCTTCGACAAACTGCAAATCATTACTGATGGTTGATGTTATATTAGGCCTGCAATGGGGCGATGAAGGGAAAGGCAAGATCGTAGACTACTTTGCTCCGCGCTACGATATCATTGCGCGTTTTCAGGGAGGCCCCAATGCAGGGCATACCCTCTATGTCAACGATAAGAAAATTGTTCTTCACCAGATCCCTTCCGGGATATTTCACGAGAATACGATCAACCTCATCGGGAATGGCGTGGTGCTGGACCCGGTGACGCTGAAGAGAGAATGTGAATCTGTAAAAGCTTTCGGGATCGACTATACGAAGAATTTATACATCTCCAAGCGCGCCCATCTTATTCTTCCCACGCATCGTGCGCTGGACAAGGCCTCGGAGCTTTCCAAGGGAAATGAAAAGATCGGTTCTACCCTGAAAGGAATCGGGCCGGCCTATATGGATAAGACCGGGCGAAACGGATTACGCGTAGGCGACCTGCTGGATAAGAATTTTACCACGCAGTATATCAAGCTTCGGCTCAAGCATCAGAAACTGCTCGACAGCCTGCACTTCCAGGAAGATGTATCGGCCTGGGAAGAAGAATTTTTTGAGGCCCTCGATTTCATGCGTCAGTTCAAGATCGTTTCCGGGGAGTACTTCATCAACGACAAGATCAGCCAGGGGAAAAAAGTGCTGGCCGAGGGCGCGCAGGGAAGCATGCTCGACGTCGATTTCGGGACCTTTCCCTTCGTGACCTCTTCGAATACCATTTCCGCCGGGGTCTGCACCGGGCTTGGTGTTGCACCACAGCATATCCGTGATGTGATCGGGGTGACCAAGGCCTATTGCACCCGGGTAGGGAGCGGGCCCTTTCCCACCGAGCTGATGGATGAAACCGGCGAACGCCTGCGCAAAGCGGGAAGTGAATTCGGCGCCACCACGGGAAGGCCCCGCCGTTGCGGCTGGATCGACCTGGTTGCACTGCGCTATGCCTGCATGCTCAACGGGGTAAATCATCTGGTGATGACCAAGGCCGATGTGCTCGACGATTTCGAACAGCTTGAAGCCTGTACAAAATATCGCATCGATGGAAAAGAAACCGATGAAGTACCTTACCAGATGAATCAGCAGGTCATTGAACCGGTGCTGGCGTCCTACGCCGGATGGAAGTCGGACATTAGCGCGATCAGGAGCTATGACCGTTTACCGGCTGCAATGAAAGCGTATATTTCCTTTATAGATAGTTACCTGAAAGTTAAGGTTTCATATATATCGAACGGACCCGGCCGCGATCAGTTAATTGAAAATATTTAACGCTTCCAAAGGCCCAAAAATCTTGGGAAAAAAATTTGGAGGATTAAAAACTTCGCTGAAATTTTACAACCTAATCTTATTGGAACATGGTACCGAAATCTAATAAGGAGAAAAAGGATTTGAAGAAATCCGCACCTGCAGCGTCAAAGGAAACGCCTGAAAAACCTTCTCCGAAAAAAGCTAAGGAGGAGGACGATGACGACGACGATGCAGAAACTCCGAAACCAGCTGCTAAGAAAAATGCAAAAGCATCTCCGGCGAAATCAAAAAGAAAAGATGATGACGACGACGATGATGATGACGATTTGGATGACGAAGACGAAGTGGATGAATGGGATAAAGTAGAAGAAGAGGAAGAGTGGGACCCGGACTTCGACGAATTCGATATTCCCCGCTCCAAGACCAAGAAAGGACCTGCCGGCACCAAGAAGCCAGGCAAGGGCGGCGACGACGACGATCTGGGTCTGGACGACGATTATAAAAATCTCGATTTGTTCAACGACAGCGGTTTCGACGAGGAGGAAGACGATTTTTAACTTCAGGAAACAAATGCCCTCTGCGCGCAAATGGGTTTCCTATACTGCAGAAGATCTGCATGAAACCAAGCAACAGGTATTAAGCTGGGCAGCCCGGTTTCATACCTGTTGTGTTTTAGATAATCAGCAATACCAGTCCCCCCAGCATCGCTTTGAATTCATAGCCGCCGCCGGCGCCCTGGACCAGATTGATGCGGCTTCGGGAAATGCTTTCAATCTTTTATCCGGCTTCTCCGGAAAACACCGCGACTGGCTCTTCGGCCATTTTTCCTTCACGCTTAAATCTGAAACGGAAGGCCTTGCTTCCCGGCTTCCCGATCATATCGGCTTTCCCGATCTTTTCTTTTTTATTCCGCAGATTATTATCCAGCTTGGGCCGGACGGCCTGCTGATTGGCAGCTTTCAGGACGATCACGACCAGGTGCTGGCCGCTATCCGGGATGAACCGGTCGACCGTATTGCTCAGGCGGCATCGGGCGCCATCTCTGTTTCTGCGCGCATCGATCGGGATCATTATCTGAAAATCATTCGCGATCTGAAGGCCCATATTCTGCGCGGGGACTGTTATGAAATTAATTTCTGCCAGGAATTTTTTTCGGAAGGAGCAGTGGTGGAACCGGTTGCCTTATTCCGTTCGTTGAACCGGCTCTCGCCGTCTCCGTTTTCTGCTTTTTACCGGGTTGGGGAGCGATATCTCCTTTGCGCAAGTCCCGAAAGATACCTGCAGAAAAAAGGAAACAGAATCCTTTCACAGCCCATCAAGGGAACTATGCCCCGGGCGCATGCCGACGGACATGAGGATGATCAACTGAGGCAAGCGCTTTATCGAAGCGAAAAGGACCGCGTTGAAAATGTGATGGTGGTTGATCTCGTGCGTAACGATCTTTCGAAGATCTGTGAACCGGATACTGTGAGGGTAGACGAGCTCTTTGGCATCTATTCTTTTCCGCAGGTGCACCAGATGATCTCTTCTGTTTCGGGTCAACTGAAACCCGGCCCTGACTGGCCACAGCTGATCGCTAAAACCTTCCCTATGGGATCTATGACGGGGGCGCCTAAGCGAAGAGTGCTGGAATTGATCGAACAATATGAAACCTCGGCCCGCGGCTTGTTTTCAGGAGCTGTTGGCTATGTTAATCCCGAAACCGATTTCGATTTCAATGTGGTGATACGCAGTCTCCAATACAACCGATCGTCGCAGTACCTCAGCTATTTTGCCGGTTCAGGCATCACGATCAGCAGTGATCCGGAGAAAGAGTATGAGGAATGCCTGATGAAAGTAACAGCCATGGAAACGGCATTAAAAAACCCCGGAGGCTGATGCACTCCGGGGCTTGTTAATCCAGTTCCGAAAAGACATTACTTGCTGACAATGCCATTCATGGATCTGTCATTGCTGTCCTGATCGTTGTCCATCAGTAAACGCTGCACCGATTCATTCAGGATCTGGTACTTGTTTGCAACGAAAAGATCCATCTTGTCGGCCGGCAGTTTTAAATCATAACTGTTATTCTCACTGGCCATTACTTTATCGAAATCCGGGTTATACCGGTTGAATACTTCGCTATCCAGCAATACATATTTCGCAATAACGCCCGACTGGTATTTTCCCGAAACCGTGATCGTTCTGGCATCAGCCTGCTCTTCCGGGCTCAGCTTCCGGGCAAACACATACATGGATGAACCGGTAAGCTGCTTTGCCGCTTCGGCTTTAGTGAGCGTGGTAACGCCGCCCTGGCCTTCGAGCGCGTATTGCGTGCCAATGAATTTCTTCACGTGATTCCTGGATTCGGCAGGGAGATAATTCTGGAGCACCCAGAAGTTCCGGCTATGGCTTTTTTTGATGGCCTTATAAACAGTGCCTGAGCCGCTGTTATAGGCCGCAATCACCAGCAGCCAGTCGCCGAAGTCGGAATAAAGGTCTTTCAGGTAAAGCGCAGCAGCTTTCGTGCTTTTCCGGTAATTCTTGCGCTCATCTACCTTATGGTTTACTTTAAGTCCCAGCAAACGGGCCGTTTCCGGCATCAATTGCCAGGGTCCGACAGCGCCTACCCCTGACCGGGCGGTAGACTTCAGTTCGGATTCGATAACGGCCAAGTATTTCAGTTCCGCAGGCAGGCCATTTTCGATCAGGATATTGCCCATCAGGTTAAGGTAGGGCAGGCCATGGTCCCGGAGATCCTCCAGGTCCTTCTGGTTCCTGGCCACGAAATCCTGCACATAACCAACCGCATGAGGATTCAGGCGGGAACCGTTGCTGGCGGTTACGGTGGAAACGAAAAGGCTTTCAAAACCCTTTACATTGCTCGTATCGATCAGTAAATCAAGGGAAACAGCGGTCTTGTCCCGCTTCAGTGAGTTCAACGTATGCGCCTGGGTGAATAATACCAAACCAAGCATAGCCATGCCCGACAATAAAAGTCTTTTCATCTTCAATTGCTTAAAGAGATTTACAAACCGGAAAATCCGGCTCATAAATTTTTCAAGGGATGGATTACGGATTGGATGTAAGAAGTACCCGGCGTGGACAGCTCACGAATCCGGATTTCATAAGGTCGGTGTTTCGTAGGACTTATATTGCTGCATCAGACTGTAAGAGAGCTGAAGCAAAGATAATTCTCGAAATTGGTTTGTCATAGCCTGAATACCAAAAGGCATGCCATTTGAGTGACGAAAAAGGGGTAAAGAAATGCCCGGAATGCCCACCAGATTTGCGTAAACAGTGTATAAATCAGCGAGATACATAGCTACCGGGTCGGTCATTTTTTCCCCGGCGCGGAATGCGGTGGTTGGGACTGTGGGAGTGAGTATAATGTCAAAGTCGTTGAAGATCAGTTTTGTGCGTTCTGTTAAAATTTTCCTTACCTGCTGGGCCCGGGTGAAATAGGCATCGTAATAACCGGCGCTTAAAACAAATGTGCCAAGCAGGATGCGCCGCTTTACCTCCCGGCCGAAGCCTTCGGAGCGCGTTTTGCGGTAGAATTCCGGGTAAACTGCCTGATTATCAGTCGTTTTTTGCCCATACCGGATGCCATCGTAACGGGAAAGGTTGGATGAAGCCTCGGCAGTGGAAAGGATATAATAGGCCGGCACAACGTAATCCAGCAGATCGAACGGAATCTCGGCGACCTCATAACCGTCAGCCCGAAGGGCATTTATAAAGTCCAGGAACTGTTCACGCATCTCCGGGTCCAGGGAGGGGTGGTGCATGGCCTCTTTCAGAACGGCTATACGGGGTTTGCCGGAGTTCTGGAGGGAACTGGCGTAGTCCGGGACCTCTTTTGGCGAAGAAGTGGCGTCCATCGGGTCGCCGCCGGCTATTACGCCCAGCATCAGGGCAAGATCTTCTATTGTCTGGCCAAAGATCCCGATCTGGTCGAATGAGGAAGCATAGGCGATCAACCCATAACGGGAAACCCGCCCATAGGTTGGTTTCAGCCCGATGACACCGCAGAAATCTGCCGGCTGGCGTACGGAACCCCCGGTATCGCTTCCCAGGGAAACCATGCAAAGCCCGGCCTGCACGGCGACGGCCGAACCGCCGGAAGAACCTCCGGCAACGCGTTCCGGCGAAAGGGCGTTCTGTACCCGGCCGTAGACCGAGTTCTCATTGCTGGAGCCCATGGCGAATTCGTCGCAGTTCAGGCTGCCGAGAATGATCGCTTCTTTCCGTAATAAGGCTTCTACGGCCGTGGCCGTATAAAGCGGATTAAAACCCTTAAGAATATGCGAAGCGGCAGTTACCGTATGGTCCTTGTAGCAAAGGACGTCCTTGATGCCGATAACTACGCCATGAAGCGTGGCCATCGGTTCACCCGATATTCTCTTGGCATCGAGATGGTCTGCGCGGGTCAATGCTTCTTCTGCATATATCTCAACGAAAGCATTGAGATGCTGTTTGCGCCGGATCCGGTCTAAGTAATAAAGCACCGCTTCCCGGCAGGTAGTGGTTCCTGCCAGGAGGGCATGCTGGTATTCCGGTATGGAGGAAAAGGTAAACAAGGGTTACTCGCTATGCGAACAAAGGGAGATCAGCACGGAGATATCCGAAAGCGATTAGTTCGGGTTGTTCACAGCAGAAGTTTCAGCCGTTGTATTTTGCGCAGGAGCAGAAGCCGCGGGGGGAGGAGGCGGTGTCTGTTTCGGCTGCTCATTCAACCCTTCTTCAAACTCTCTTTTCACATTGTTCTTGGCATCGTTGAATTCACGCATGCCGCGGCCAAGCCCACGCATGAATTCAGGGATCTTTCTTCCACCAAAGAGAATCAGCACGGCAAGGATGATCAGGATCCACTCCGATCCGCCCGGTGCTGAAATAAGAAACAAACTCTGCAGGAATTGGCTGAACATATAGTAGTTATTTTAAGGTGCAAAGTTAATCCTTTGAAAATAAAAAAGCGGAAGGATTGTTCCTTCCGCCAGTGCATTAACAGCTGATTTATAAAGTCAGGAAACGATTCTTTTTTCCTTGATACGGGCGCTCTTGCCGCTTCTGTCGCGCTGGAAGTACAGCTTGGCGCGACGAACGCGGCCTACCTTGTTCACGACAACGGATTCGATATTCGGAGAGAACAGCGGGAAGGTTCTTTCCACGCCTACGGCATCGGAAATTTTACGCACCGTAAAACTGGCGGTGTGCCCCGTGCCCTGGCGCTTGATCACATCTCCCTTAAAGCTCTGGATACGTTCCTTATTGCCTTCCAGGATCTTGTAGTTGACGGTGATATTGTCTCCGGCCTTGAATTTGGGGAGTTCTTTTTTCGACGTCAACTGTTCGTGAATATAGGCCACTGCGCTGTTCATAAAAACTCTTTTTTGGGGATGCAAAAGTAACCAAGTTTCGGGTAACTGCAAAAACAATTGCCGGAATCTTACCGGGCTACGTTAACAGCCCGTTTTTCACGGATCACCGTTACTTTGATCTGGCCCGGGTAGGTCATTTCCGTCTGTATCTTCTGGGCGATCTCGAAGCTCAGCTTATCGCTGTCGCCATCGGAAACCCGGTCGGCTTCCACGATCACGCGCAATTCCCGGCCGGCCTGGATGGCATAGGCTTTTTCAACGCCCGGATAGGTCAGTGCCAGGTTCTCCAGGTCTTTGATACGCTGGATATATTGCTGCATGATCTCTCTCCGTGCGCCCGGCCTTGCGCCGCTGATGGCATCGCAGGCCTGCACTACCGGGGCGATCACATATTGCATTTCGACTTCGTCGTGATGCGCTCCGATGGCATTGACCACCGCAGGGTTTTCTCCATATTTCTCAGCCAGCTTCATTCCCAGCAGAGCATGGCTCAATTCGGTTTCTTCGTCCGGCACTTTACCAATATCGTGAAGCAGGCCGGCGCGTTTGGCCAGTTTGGGATTCATGCCGAGTTCGGAAGCCATGATCGCGCAAAGGTTGGCGACTTCCCGGCTGTGCATCAGCAGGTTCTGGCCGTAAGAGGACCGGAAGCGCATTTTACCCACGATACGCACCAGTTCTTTGTGCAGCCCATGGATGCCCAGCTCAATCACGGTTCTTTCCCCGATCTCTACTACCTGCTCTTCGATCTGACGGCGGGTCTTTTCAACCACTTCCTCAATGCGAGCCGGGTGGATACGGCCGTCGGCTACGAGGCGTTGCAGCGAAAGGCGGGCAATTTCCCGGCGCAGGGGGTCGAAGGAGGAAAGGACGATGGCTTCCGGGGTATCGTCTACAATGAGGTCGACACCGGTAGCTGCTTCGAGCGCGCGGATATTCCGGCCTTCCCGGCCGATGATCTGACCCTTGATCTCGTCGCTTTCCAGGTTAAAGACAGTGATGGAATTCTCAATGGCCTGTTCGGCTGCCGTGCGCTGTATGCTTTGAATAATGATTTTCCGGGCTTCCTTATTCGCTTTCTGGCGGGCGTCGTCAATAATTTCCTGTTGGAGCGCTAAGGCCTGGGTCTGGGCTTCGGTCTTCAGGCTTTCTATCAGTTGGGCCCGGGCCTCGTCGGCGGTAAGCGCGGCGATCTTTTCCAGCCGGCGGATATGCTCTTCCTGATGCTTTTCCAGCTCGTTCCGCTTGTGGTTCACTACCTCGATCTGGCGATTCAGGTTTTCCTTGATGGCCTCGTTTTCCTTACCCTGCTTGTCTAATGAGTCCATCCGTTGATTGATACCCTGCTCCTTCTGCTTGATCCTCAATTCGGCGTCGCTGAGCTTGCGGTTCCTCTCCAGCACCTCCTTGTCATGTTCCGATTTAAACTGAACAAATTTTTCTTTGGCTTCGAGGATCTTTTCTTTTTTAAGTGTTTCTGCGGAAAGCTGGGCTTCACCCATGATCTTTTGTGCCTGCTGGTTAGCCTCGTCTATTTGTCGCTTTGTGTTTTTGGCAAAGACCATTTTCCCGGCCAGCACCCCTACCACGAGGGACACAACCGCGATGATGGAATATATCAATATGGCATCCATTGAAAATTATGGTTTAAAGTATTCAGAATCAAATTTTTATCACTTACCCTGCAAAAGAAGGTGAGCGAAGATAAGGCATTTTTGGACGGCATCGATGGGGAAGGTCAGGAAAGGATCCTGTCGAGCTGTTCTTCCATTTTACTTAGAGAATCAGTGAATTCGGCGGTAAATCCGCCATCGGAATTCAGACCAGGCTGGGTAGCATACCAGAGGATGACCATGGAGATATAATCCTGCATGTCTTTTCCGGCAAAATGGGTCTTGTATTCAATGATCTTGTCATTAATGATCTTGAGCGTATTGCGTACCGCGCCTTCATCTTCCGGCCTGATCTTCACCCGGAAAGGGCGGTCGCCTATGTTAATATTTATTGGGATCAGCTCTTGCATCTCTGAAATTCTTGTTTTAACTTGTATTTCACATCCCGGATAACGATTGCCTGAAGTAAAGTTAATGCTTCCTGTAATCTGAACCCGGGGAATTTTAATCCTGTATCCAAATCCAGTATCATGTTTTTGAAAATCAAGTCGCCGAACTTCATCGACCGCCTCAGCTTCGAAATCAATCAAACACAAAATGCCTTACTGAAAGCCGTTCTGAAAGACGATCGCGGCAGTGTTTGCAGTGAACTGCAGAAAGAACTCAGTTTTGGCGTACAGTCCCTTGAATGGGATGGCCTGAACGAACTACCTTACGGCGTATATACGCTGGAAGTATCGCAGGGCGCCGACGAGATGAAGATGCGCTGCGTAAAACGCATCTGAAAGCGACCCCTTTCCCTATTCATTCAGCAGGGCGATGCAACGGTCAATCTCCCTGACATAGTGATTTAATCTCTTTTCCAGATCTTTCTTTTCATTGTCCTCTAACCCATTCCCCGACCATTTCAGGATCTCGGCCTGCTGACGGTATTTTTCCGACTCCCGGGCAAGTTCGTCGCAGCGCAGGTTCATTTTGTTCAGTTCTGCTTTTAACCGTTCGTTTTCTTTATGCAAACCCTGGTGACGTTTAACCAGTTGCTGGAATTTTTCATATACCCGTTTGAGCTGGTCTTCCGTTTGCGCCATGGCTTTGCTTTTTCAGTTGATTAATTCTTCGGCAGGCCGGGATCATTTCCGGATCTCTGCATGCAGGTCCTGTTCAGCCGTTTTCATGATCCGGTTCATCATACCGTCAATTTCCTTGTCGGTCAGGGTTTTCTCAGGATCGAGGAAGGTAAAGCTGATGGCTAAGGATTTTTTATGTGCCCCCAGCTTCTCGCTTTCAAAAATATCGAATAATTGCAAGCGCTGCAGTTTGTCCAGCCCGATTCCAAACAGGGTCTGTTCAACCTGTTCAAAAGGTAGGGATTTTTCCACGATCAGCGCGAGGTCTCTTTGTACGGGCAGTTGCTTCGGCAGTTCCGTAAATTCCAGCTTTCTTTCTGCTGCGAGGCGCGTCAATGCATCCCAGTCGAGGTCGGCAAAATAAACCGGTTGACGGATATCAAAACGATTCAGCAGGGCCGGATCTGCCTGTCCCAGCCTGGCCAGCGCCTGTTCCCCATTTGCGAATACCATGCCTCCGCTCAGCCGCGAAATGGCCTGCGGTTTTGCCGTTATTTCCAGGCCCGCCAGTCTGAAGAGCTGTTCGCAAACGCCTTTCAGGTAGAAGAAATCGGCCGCCACCGCTTTGCCCTTCCAGCTATCTGGCCGAAGGTTTCCGGTAACGTAAAGGCAGCAGTGATTGGCCTC
This sequence comes from Puia sp., assembly GCA_035548895.1. GTDB lineage: Bacteria > Bacteroidota > Bacteroidia > Chitinophagales > Chitinophagaceae > Puia. The sequence continues at coordinate 13,114 of DASZRP010000163.1, forward strand.
CTGATATTGGCCTGGCCCTTCGGTGCTGTAGGTTTTCCCGAATTCAAAAAAACGCAGATCGCCGTTCTTGCGGTTAATATTCCAGGCAATGCTTTCCAACCCCGTTTCCAGCAGGGAAGGTCGCATGATATTCAGTTCAGCGCTCAGGTTATTGATGAGCTTCACTGCCTGCTTCAACTCCTCTTCCCCGTAATAGGCGCTGTTGGTAATCGAATTGGTAAAGATTTCGTTGAACCCGAGCCCGACCAGACAGCCGGCTACTTTTTCCTGCATGGTTGCCTGGTCACGGTTTGTCTCCACTGATGGCGAAATGGTAATGGATGTAGGGATGTCGATATGATCGTAACCATCGATCCGCATAATTTCCTCTACGATATCTGCCGGCAGCTGAATATCGGGCTTGTGATAGGGCGGGGCTACCAGCAGGTCGTCGGGACCTTCCCGCAGAATATCGAAACCCAGCGAAATCAGGATATGCTTCACCGTGAGCGGATGATAGTTTTTGCCGCTCAGTTTTTTCAGGTAATGAAATTTGAGCAGCACCTGTTCCTTGGGGAAAGGTTCCGGATATACATCCGCGATCTCCGTGTCCGCCTGCCCGCCGGCATATTCGCGTATCAGCGCCGCCGCTCTTTTCAGGGCAGGCACGGTTCCGGAAATATCCATCCCTTTTTCAAAGTGAACGGCTGCTTCGGTGCGCAGCCCATGGCGGAAGGAAGTCCGCCGGATATCCTGAGGATTGAACCAGGCGCTTTCCAAAAAGAGCGCTGTGCTGGTATCGGAAATCCCGCTCTTCATTCCGCCGAATACGCCGGCGATGCAAAGCGGTTCCGATTCATCGCAGATCATCAGGTCGCCCCCATCGAGCTTTCTCTCTTTGCCGTCGAGCGTAATGAAAGGCGTTCCGGCCGGAAGGTTTTTTACGCGGATCTCATGGCCCCGGATCTGCGACAGATCGTAGGCGTGCAGCGGCTGTCCTGTTTCCTGCAAAACAAAGTTTGTGATGTCGACCACGTTGTTGATGGGACGAACGCCGACTGCCTTCAGGCGGTCCTGCATCCACTGCGGCGAAGCCTTGATCTGAATGCCGCTGATGCTCAGCCCGGAATACCTTGCGCAGGCTTTCCGGTTTTCGATGGTGATCTTCACCGGCTTGTTTCGGTTATCGATGGCAAATACAGGTTGGGTGGGCAGTTTGACCCGGTATTCTTTTTTATCCTGGTTGGAAAGATAAGCGCATACATCGCGTGCCACCCCGATATGGCTCATCGCATCCATATGGTTTGGCGTAAGCCCGATCTCATAGATGAAGTCGGAATAGGGTTTGAAATGATTTGTCAACGGCGTGCCGGGAATGAGGTCGGCCGGAAGAATAAGCAAACCATCATGGCTTCTTCCCAATCCGATCTCATCTTCCGCGCAGAGCATGCCCTGGCTTTCCGAGCCGCGGATTTTAGCGGCTTTGATGGTAAAGGGTTCTCCCGTTTCCGGACATAAGGTGGCGCCGATAGGGGCGACAATTACTTTCTGGCCAACAGCCACATTGGGTGCGCCGCAGACGATATGCAGCGGCTCGGGCTGACCGATATTGACGGTCGTCAGCTTCAGCTTGTCGGCATTCGGATGTTGAACGGCGGTAAGCACTTCACCCACGATCAAACCGGCCAGTCCGCCCTTGATTGATTCATAAGGGCTGAGGCTTTCCACCTCAAGACCGACGGAGGTTAATATTTTTCCAAGTTGTTGCGGAGAGGGTTTAACCGGAAGCTGATCGGGCAGATAATCACAAAGCCAGTTATAGCTGATCGTCATGGAAGGAATTCAAATTTTTTGGAGCGGTAAAGATAGTTTTTATGCCGTTTATCTTCGGGCGAATAATTCTGGAACGGTATTCGCTTTCGGGAGGGTTTTAGATGCCGCGTACTATAAAGATTTGTTAATCGTTTTTAAACAGATTCACTTAACCCTTGATGAACAGTCCAAATACCGGAACAAAACCCAAAAAACAGATTACCATGAAAACCTTGAATTGGATGTTGCTGGCTGCCTCACTTTACCTTGTTTCCTGCGGCCCTACTTATGTGGTTCAGGAAACGCCGCCGGCCGAGCCTGCTCCGGTTGCTACCGTTACTTATCAGTCCTTTTACGATGATTTGGCTCCTTACGGAACCTGGATCAACTATCCCGGCTATGGCTATGTCTGGACGCCGAATGCCGGCCCCGATTTCGTTCCTTACAATACCAATGGCTACTGGGTCTACTCCGATGCCGGATGGACCTGGGCGTCCAACTACAGCTGGGGGTGGGCGCCTTTCCATTATGGCCGCTGGTTTTTCGAAAACGGCTATGGCTGGATGTGGGTTCCAGGAAACGAATGGGCCCCGGCCTGGGTAAGTTGGAGAACCGGAGGAGACTATTATGGCTGGGCTCCCCTCGGACCGAATGTTTCCGTATCCGTTGCCATGGGATCTTATAATCCCCCGGCTTACTACTGGAACTTCGTACCCCGTCAATACGTGGGCAACCCTTCCTGGCACAACTACTATGTGGATCGTTCGCGCAATGTGACGATCATCAACAATACAACGATCATCAATAACTATAGCGGAACCGACCGTGCGCGCTATGCTTATGCGCCGGGTCCCGATGTAAATGAAGTACGCCGCGTCAGCGGTTCGAATATCCAGCAGGTCAGGGTACGTGAAGTAGGAACGCCGGCAAGCCGCGTGAACGGAAACCAGCTTGAAGTTTACCGGCCTCGTGTAGACGCAGCGCCGGCCAACCGCTCGGATGCTTCGGCAAGACCTGCTCCCGCCCGGTCGCAAAACTTCCGCGATATGCGCCCGCAGGCGCAGTACCAGCAGCCGCAGGCGAATAATCCGGGACCTGCTCCTGCTGCCGGACAGCGGCCTGCGGACCCAAGACCCGTCCGCCAGGAACCGGCGAATAATAATCGCCCGGCAACCCAGCAGCCGGTAACGAATCCCCAGGTGAATCAACCTGCGCCGGCCAATAACAACGAACGGCCTGTATATCAGCGCCAGGAGAATAACCCGGGTCGCGCTTATCAGCCCCCGGCCAATAGTAATCCGCCAGTGAACAGACCGGCTAATACTCCGGCATCCACCCAGCCTGCGCCTTCGGCCAATAATAACCGCCCGGCTCCCAACAGCAGTCCCGCCAATGCGGGAAGACCGGTCGACTCCCGGTTTAATCAACGAAATGCGCAGCCTGTTCAGCAGCAATCCCTGCCCCAGCCTTCGCCGGCGAACCGGAGACAGATGCAGACACCGCCGCCTGCGCAGAATAATAATCGCACGCAGAATACAAGACCGGCGCAGCAGAATACCCACCCGGTCCAGCAGAGCGCTCGTCCGGCCCCGCAGACACACCCCGCTCCGGTTCAGCAGAACAACCGCGCTGAACAGCATAAGCCGGAAGAAAAACCAGCGACCCGGCAGGCGAACTAATAAAGAATTAAGGTCCACGGTGATAAGCAAACGGTTCCGGTTGTCCGGAGCCGTTTTCATTTTCGCTTAGGCATCGGGTTTTCTTTCTGCAAGCGGGCGTGTTGAGCAGCCATGTATTTGTTTCGGGTTTTGCAAAATTTTAAGAGAAAAATCTTTCTGCACAGCCAGTGTGTATTTCCATCCGGCGAAAGCGCAAAACTTTTTTAAATTGTGGATAGGGTCGGATAATTTGTTCGTAATCCCATTTTTGATGTGGATAAAGCCGTGTGAGGGGTCTGGATAAAATAAAAAAATGAAAACTTTTTTTCATCGAATTAATGGGGTTTATATTCGTTCCCCGGACCTGGTTTGGTAACATTCGGGTCATCTTGGATTAATCATTTCCTAACACAGGCTGGCATCCGCTTCCGCAAGGAAGGAATAAATCAGGCGAATACATGGAGCTCACGAATTTGAATGCAGACCGGAAACTGAGACGCAAGTCTTCGGTCGACCTCAGCACGATCATGTACGGTAAACTGCCGCCGCAGGCCCGTGAGCTCGAGGAAGCCGTGCTGGGTGCCATCATGCTGGAAAAGTCGGCCTTCGATACTGTAGTGGAGATCCTGAAGCCGGAATGCTTTTATGTGGAAAGCCACCAGCGCATCTACCGGGCCATGCAATCGCTGGCTCAGAAAAGCCAGCCGATCGATATGCTGACGGTGGTGGAGGAGTTGCGTTTCCGGGAAGAGCTGGAAATTTCCGGCGGCCCGTATTATATTACCCGGCTTACCAATTCAGTCGTTTCTTCAGCCAATATCGACGCTCATTCCCGCATCATCCTGCAGAAGTTCATCCAGCGGGAGCTGATCCGGATTTCCGGTGAGATCATCGGAGACGCCTACGAAGACAGTACCGATGTGTTCGACCTGCTGGACGATGCCGAGAGCAAGCTGTTCGAGATCACCAATAACCACCTGCGCAAGAATTTTGACAGCATGGACACGGTATTGGTAAAAACGATACAACGCATTGAAGATCTGCGTCATAAGAATGAAGATATTTCCGGGGTCCCCTCGGGTTTTGCTTCCCTGGACCGGATCACCTATGGCTGGCAACCCACCGACCTGATCATTTTGGCTGCCCGCCCTTCTGTGGGTAAAACGGCCTTCGCCCTGAACCTGGCCCGCAACGCCGCCCTGCATCCCACCAAGGCGACGCCGGTCGCCCTCTTCAGCCTGGAAATGAGCGCCAGTCAGTTAGTGCAGCGTATCCTTTCGGCCGAAAGCGAGATCTGGTTAGAGAAGATCGCCCGGGGCAAGCTCGAAGAGCATGAAATGAAACAGCTCTATGCCAAGGGCATCCAGCGGCTGGCCCAGGCGCCGGTTTTCATCGACGATACCGCCGCGCTGAATATCTTTGAATTACGCGCCAAATGCCGCCGCCTCAAGAATAAGCATCATGTCGGGCTGATCATCATCGATTATCTCCAGCTGATGAGCGGCACGGGCGAGAACCGCAATGCCAACCGCGAACAGGAGATCAGCCGTATTTCGCGCGATCTGAAGAGCCTGGCCAAGGAGCTCCAGGTGCCCATTATCGCCCTTTCCCAGTTAAGCCGGGAAGTGGAAAAAAGAAAGGAGGGCAATAAGATGCCCCAGCTAAGCGACCTTCGCGAATCGGGCGCCATCGAGCAGGATGCCGATATGGTCATGTTCCTCTACCGTCCTGAATACTACGATATCACCGCTAACGAATTTGGCGAAAGCAATAAAGGAGAAACCCATGTGCGGATCGCCAAGCACCGTAACGGTGCTCTGGAAACGATCAAGCTGCGCGCCCTGCTCCATATTCAGAAATTCATGGACGATGACGGCAGCGGCGGCTTCGACGGCCTCCCGCCGGGAGGTAACTGGAAGCCCGTTCAGGACGACCAGGGTGGAGGCGGAGCCAAGCTCTATATCCAGGCCGGAAGTCGCATGAACGATTTCCCGTTTAACGAGGAAGAAGATACTCCGTTCTGATCCCTTCAACCGGTTTCGTTTATGGCAGCCGCTTATTTCTATTTAGCTTCCCTCAGCCATACGGCGGAAGAATTTGTTTTAGATGAACCGGCTTCTCGCCACATGGTTCAGGTGCTGCGCATGCAGGAAGGGGAAACGCTTATGCTGACCGACGGCCGGGGGCTCCGGGCGGCGGCTACCATCCTGGACGCCCATAAAAAGCATTGCCAAGTGCGTATTGGGGAACGCAAATACCAAAAGCCCGACACGCCGCATACTGCCATCGCGCTTTCTTTATTAAAAAACAGCAGCCGGTTTGAATGGTTCCTGGAAAAAGCGACCGAGCTGGGGATCGCGGAAATTATTCCGCTGAAATGCATGCGTACTGAGAAACAGCAGTTTCGGGCAGACCGGATGCAATCGATCATGGAAAGCGCCCTGATCCAGTCGCAGCAGGCCTGGATGCCGGTATTCAGGGAACCGGTGGCATTCAATACTTTTCTCGAACTGGCTCTGTCTGATCAGAAATTTATCGCGCACTGCGAACCGCAGGAAAAAAAGCAGCTAAGTGAAGCGCTGCATGTATCGGCTTCTTCCCGTCTTATATTAATTGGTCCGGAGGGTGATTTCACCGAAGAAGAGATCCGCAGCGCTAATGAATCGGGATTTACGGCGGTAAGCCTCGGAGAACATCGCCTGCGTTCCGAAACTGCCGCCCTGGCTGCGGCGGCACTGCTGAAGCTGGTTTAGGCAGGAGTAATGTGGAAATGTGGAAATGTGAAGATGTGGAGATGTGGAGATGTGGAAATATGGAAATATGGAAATGCTTTGCGCGCCGAAGCCTTACAACTTTCGCTAAGGTTTCAGTTGTTAAAAAGCGAAGGCGGGTGAAAATTTTAGCGCCTGGTGTCAAACTCCTTAAGGATATTCCGCAAGATGCCGAGGCCTTCGTAAATAAACCCTATCCAGACCTGTATCAGGCTGGAGCGCTGATCCAGTCTTGAGTGGTCGTGCTATTCAGACCTCAGACTTTTTATCGGATTGGCCAGCGCCGCATTGATCGCCTGCCAGCAAATGGTAAACAACGCTATGAACAGCACGGCGATTCCGGCCAGGGCGAATATGTCCCAGGAAATCCGGATGCGATAAGCATAATCCTGAAGCCATTTATTCATAAGCAGCCAGCCCGCAGGGATCGCGATGCCCAGGGAGATGAGGATTAGCTTCAGGAAATTCCTGGTGAGCAAGCTGAATAAATTGGATACCGAAGCTCCAAGCACTTTCCTGATACTTACTTCCTTGGCCCGCTGTTCGGCCATGAAGGCGGCCAATGCGAACAGACCCAGGCAGGCGATAACGAGCGCGAGCAGGGCAAAGCCCGTAGAGATGTATTGCGTTCGTTCAACATCCGAATACATGGCCGCATAGCTTTGATCGAGGAAATCGTACCGCATCGATTGGTTCGGCATAAACTCCTTCCAGGTTCTTTCAACGGCAGCCAGCGCGGTTTTCATATTTGCCGCATTCACTTTCACCGAAACGATGCTGTTGCTGTTGCCCAATACCATTAAAAGCGGGTGAACTTCCTGCTTCATGTTTTCATAATAGAAATTATCTACCATGCCGATCACCCGCAGGTGTTCGCCTCCGTTAGTGATCATCTTTCCGATCGGATCGGCAAAGCCCAGCTGATCGGCCATAGCTTTGTTAATAATGGTTGAAGCGGAATCGGTATGGAAATCTTTTGAAAAATTTCTTCCGGAGATCAGCTGCATGCCCAGGGTCGGAATGTAGGTTTCGTCTACCACCCAACGCTGCGTTTGAATATTCTGATCTTCCTTTCCTTCTTCGCGAAAGGTATTCCCATTCCGCTTGGTTCCAGCGATAGGCAGGAAATCGCTCACGGTTGCATTTTTTACAACCGGCAGCCGAAGCAATTCTTCTTTGAAAGAAGCGGTTTGACTACGCAAGGCGTCGGCGCCTTTGATCATCACGATCTCATCTTTATTAAAACCGATTTTTGAATTCAGGATATACTGCATCTGTTTATAAATGACCGTCGTGCCGATGATTAAAATGATCGAAACGGCAAATTGAAAAACAACCAGCGTGCTGCGTAAGCCGGCATTCCGGCTGCCTAAACGGAGGTCGCCTTTTAAAGTATTGATCGGCTTGAAGTACGATAAATAGAATGCCGGATATATGCCAGCGATCAATCCGATGAGGCAGGAAGACAAAAAAAGTACCGGCAAAAGCCACCATTCGTTCCAGGGGAAAACAAGCTGTACGCCGGTCGACTTATTAAACCAGGGCAGCGCCAGTGTGGCGATGGCAATACCAATAACGAAAGACAGCAGACTATAGAGCATGGATTCCGTTAGGAATTGCCTGATCAGATTAATTCTCGACGAACCGATCACTTTTCGCAGACCCACTTCTTTGGCGCGATTAGCTGAGCGTGCCGTGGAAAGATTCAGGAAATTGATGCAGGC
>DASZRP010000164.1:0-6874 GCA_035548895.1 Puia sp.
CTCATGCAGGCGGAAGCCCAGCCCGACTGGAAAACTTCAGATGGAACCTGGGTTCCTAACTGGAACAGTCCCAGTTATCAGTCACGTTGGGCAGCGTTGAACCAGGCTGTGGCCAACCATATAGCCACTACGTCGTACAACGGCAAAGCATATAAGGATGCAATTTATTATATCGATGTGCGGGGCTACGGGGATTTCGGTGAATGGCATACTTATCCCTGGTCTGGCACTGAGCCTGCGGGACGCGCTGCTACCGACGCTTCACTGCAGGGTATCGTTGAATCGGTAAAGGCTGCATTTCCAAACTATCCGCTCATGATTCCGATGGCAGCCTTTGATACAGATCCGGGCCACTCCGGATATAAGACTGCTGCCTTTGCTTATTATGTGCTCACCACGAGCAATAGCTGGGGCCCGCTGGGATGGAGAAGGGACAATTACGGCGACCCGGAATACAATGACTGGCTGAGCGGTGATCCCGGTTCTTATAACGGCGTGTCGTTAAGTTCCATGGTAATGAACAAATGGAAGACTTCTCCTATCGGAGGAGAGCCCTATAATAGTTTAAGTGCAGTTACAACCTGCGGTTCGATTTATTGTGATCTCATTAATGAGATCAATACATTTCACACCAGCAGTTTCGGTAACGGGAACTATCCCGTATATGCAAATGATAAGACCTATGGAAGCGCACTGAAATCGGCAATTATCGCGGCTTCGAAGGCCTGTGGTTACCGCCTTGTGCTTACCGGTGGCAGCATGACGACCAATCTGAGCAGTGGCGGAGCGTTCAATATTACGCTGAACTGGCAAAATGTAGGCAATGCGCCCGTATATGAAAAATGGAACGTGGTTTATGAACTGCGCGATGGGAGTGGCAAAGTGGTTTGGACCGGAAATTCAGCGTTTGCCCCAAAGCTTTTTCTTCCCGGATCGGCGAGCCCGGCCTCCGATAATTTCACCCTTGGGTCTGTTGCAGCCGGTACCTACAGTATGTATTTGATCGTCCGGGATCCGACCGCATATAAAAAGCCGCTGCCACTGGCCATTACCGGCAGAAACAGCGATGGCAGTTATTTGCTTCGCAGCAATATAACGGTCGGCGCGGGAAACGGAAACCTGGCGCCAACCGCCAACGCTGGCGCCGATCAAACTATCCAGCTTCCTACCGCAATAGCCACGTTGACCGGTAAGGGCACTGATGCTGACGGCACTATCGCTTCGTATTCCTGGGCAAAAGTCTCAGGTCCTGCCACAGGTGGGATTTTGTCTGCCGCAACTTCCGCAACAACGAATATAACAGGACTCATTCAGGGAGTTTACCAGTACGTATTGACCGTTACAGATAATCAAGGGGCGACGGGAACCGATACTGTGCAAATCACGGTGAACGCGGCGGCCGTAGTGAATCAACCGCCTGTAGCCAAGGCGGGGAGTGATATAACGATAACACTTCCGACTAATTCCGCAAATCTGAACGGGAGCTCGTCGAGCGACCCCGATGGTTCTATTACAACATATGCATGGACTAAAATTAGTGGGCCTTCCCAGTACAGTCTGGGCAATGCTAACGCAGCCACAACAGTTTTGAGTAATCTGGTGGCAGGGGTTTATGCATTCCAGCTCAAGGTAACGGACAATTCCGGAGCAACGGCGCTGGACACCATTCAAGTCACAGTAAAAGCAGCGGCTGTAGTAAACCAGCCTCCGGTAGCTAATGCCGGAACGGATATTACACTGACTTTGCCAGCGAATGTAACGAATTTAAACGGAAACGCATCAAAAGACCCGGACGGATCCATTGCTTCTTATGCGTGGACCCGGATCAGCGGGCCGACACAGTTTACCATTGCCAATGCCGGTGCCGCAACGACCCGGTTAAGCAATCTCGTTCAGGGCGTTTATGCATTCCAGCTGAAAGTAACCGATAATTCAGGCGCTTCAGCGCTGGATACCGTGTTGGTGACAGTAAACCCGGCTGCGGTGGTCAACCAGCCGCCGATCGCTAATGCGGGCGCCGGTTTCTCGATCACCCTGCCAACCAGTTCGGCGACACTCAATGGCAGCGCATCGAAAGATCCGGACGGTTCTATTGCCGCCTATGCCTGGACTCAGTCTTCAGGGCCTTCAACAGCCGCTATTGCCAGCCCGTCTTCGGCATCAACCACGGTTTCAGGGCTTAAGCAGGGCGTATATATCTTCCAGCTTCAGGTTACGGACAATAGCGGCGCCACCGCTACAGATACTGTTACAGTGACCGTCAATGCAGCTGCAAACCAGTCTCCGGTGGCCAATGCGGGCACCAGCAAAACTATTACGCTGCCAACAAATACGGTGAACCTCGACGGTTCCCTGTCGGCTGATCCGGACGGCAGCATTACAGGCTATTCCTGGACCCAGGTGTCCGGTCCTTCAACAGCCGCTTTCAGCGGTGCATCAACGGCAAAAGCTACGGCCAGCAACCTGGTGGCCGGCGTATATACTTTCCAGCTTACCGTAACCGATAACCAGGGGGCAACGGCAAAAGCACAGGTGAAGATCACCGTAAATAATGCTGCGCTGCCTGTTGCCAATGCAGGAGCAAATCAAACTATTACCCTGCCTACGAATTCGGTTACGATCGACGGTAGCGGATCCAGTGCGCCTTCCGGCAGCATCGTGAGTTATGCCTGGACGGAAAGTTCAGGGCCGTCCACCTTAGCTCTGACAAATACGGTGACAAACCAGTTGAAAAATCTGGTGGCCGGCGTTTATGTCATCTCCCTTACAATAACTGATAATAGTGGCAATAAAGCTTCGGATTCAGTCGTCATCACGGTGAAGCCGGAACCTAACCGGGCGCCGGTAGCCGATCCGGGATCGAACATAAGCCTTACGCTGCCCAATAATTCTGCTAAGCTGGATGGATCGAAGTCTTACGATCCGGATGGTACGATCAGCAGTTATAGCTGGACCCAGATATCGGGCCCGAATACGCCGGCGGCGACAGGAGCAAATACAGCTGTATTGAATGTGAGCGGACTGGTGGCCGGACAATATACCTATCAGCTTAAAGTAACGGATAATGACGGCGCTACTGCGCAAGCCCAGGTAAAGATCACGGTAGTACTGCCGCCGAACCGGGCACCCTATGCGAATGCGGGACCAAACCAGACCATTACGGCGCCGACCAGTACGGTCAACCTGGATGGAACAGATTCTTACGATCCGGATGGCACCATCGCTTCTTACGGTTGGGTGAAGGTATCCGGCCCCGGCTCCATCACGATCGGGAATTCGAATACTGCTACACCAACGGTATATGGACTGCAAACAGGATCTTATGTCTTTGAACTCACGGTAACGGATAACCGGGGCGCCAAGGCTACCGATCAGGTGACGGTGACCGTTAACCCTCAACCGGCTCAGCCGAATCAGTTGCCGGTGGCGAATGCAGGAAACGATATTACGATCACCCAGCCGGCCAGCAGTCTGGCGCTGAATGGCAGCAGGTCGTTCGATCCGGATGGCACCATTTCATCCTATGCCTGGAGACAGGTATCTGGCCCAACCACGGCGGGTATAACCGCGGGGAGTACGGCTACGCCGACAGTAACCGGACTGGTGGTTGGACAATATGTATTCGAATTGACGGTAACAGATAATAACGGTGCAACAGCCAAGGATCAGACAACAGTGATGGTAAATCCGGAAGTTCCAAAAGCTAATCAGGCTCCGCTGGCTAATGCCGGGACAGATACCACGATTACCCTGCCCGTAGTTAGCTATACGCTCGACGCGTCGAATTCTTCGGATCCGGATGGCACTATTGCTTCCTATCAATGGCTGCAGCTTAGTGGTCCTAATACAGCAAGCAGCTCGGATATGGATGCCGCCAAAGTGAATATCGGCGATCTGGAAGCCGGAGTATACGAGTTCCAGGTAACCGTGACGGATAATACCGGGGTTAGCTCTACGGCTTCGGTTAAGGTTACGGTTGAAACAGACAGCAGCCTGGTCGTAGACAATCTGGTCGTTTATCCGAACCCGGCCCATAGCTACGTGACGGCGAAGATCAATAATCCGATTACCGGAACTGTACAAATCAGTATTTACGATATGAACGGACAACTAGTGCTTCGCTCGCAGGCAGAGAAAACAGGCGACGAACTCACCCAGGTGTTCAACGTTAGTCCATTTGCTTCGGGCATGTATGTGATCCATATAGCCATTGCTCACCGGAAGTTCATGGTTGGCAAGTTCATTAAGAATTAAATCGTGAATAGGTAGAACAATAAAAAAGTAAAGGGCTTTCTAAAAGAAGGCCCTTTACTTTTGTGCGATATTATCGGCTTTTATGAAATAGGTGGGCTCTGCAATTCCATCTGTTTTTTCAAATGGTCGGCCAGCCTTATTGAAAGTGCTACAATGGTATAGGTGGGATTAACGCCCGCGCCCGTAGGAAAGCAGGAGGAGCCGGCAATGAACAAATTTTGAATGCCATGAATTTTGCAGTCGGCGTCTACAACCCCGCTTTTGGGATCATCGCTCATGCGGGTAGTACCCATGTGATGCCAGCCTCCTCCTGTCGATTTTGGTACGTGATCGTTTTTCTCATCGGCCAACTCCTCCGATATCTTTACACGACCTATTCCGGAAGCGCCGGCCTGCTGACCAATGATTTCGTATATTTTTTTCAGACTGTATTTTTCAAAGCGAGTCAGATCCCAATGCAATGAAGCGCGCGGAACGCCGAGTTCATCTTTCTCCTTCGATAAAGTAACACGCGACAACGGATTGGGAGATTGTTCCATACGCATAGTGATCTGGAACGTCCGATGTAATTTCTTTTCTTTTTCCGATTTAAAATGATTGAGGAAGTGATTCAGCTTATTGCCGTACACTTCTTCGGTTATCTCATTCACCCGTTTTTCATTTTCCCGGGGATCACTGTTTGACCAGCTTTCAATGAAAGGAGGAATCTTTCTTCCGATATCGGCGGGAATAAATGAGACTATTCCATTCAATATTTTATACTCTTCCTGCTTTTCAGGCATGATGGCCAACTCTCCTTGAATGAGATCTCCCTGTACCCGGGGGTGTTCGGCGAGCAGATAAAGCCGAAGATCGTCCTTTTGCGACAACCAGAGTTCAGCCGCGTCAACGTCGAGGTGTTCCATAAAATAACGTCCAACCAGGTCATTGTCATTTCCCAAACCCTTTGGTGCCTGCTTATTGGCCGCCAGTAAAACGCGTGGATTCTGAATTCCCGCGCAAGCAAGCACGAAATGCCTGGCTGTGACACGGTGTGTTTTTCCTGCATAATTTTTAATGATAACCTCCTTGATGCCAGTTATATTATTATTGGCTACAATATCGGTAACATTGGCGTAGGTATAAAGGTGGACATTAGCTGAATTGACAATAGTGTCTTTGAATTTTGTTCCGAATCTTGTCGGGCCACTGAATTTCCAGATTTTATTCCAGATCACCTCCTTATCGAATGGAAGCACCTTCAGGGTAGGATCTTGTTTCAGCCAATAGTCGATATCGAACTCAAAACGTCCGATATCCAGGTAGCCATGACCGCGTTCATAATAAGGTAAAAGTGTTTCCTGAGTGATCGGCCAACCGCTTTTCTCCACCCAGCTTCTTTTTTTAAATGCGATTGGATCAAAAAGAGAGCACATGCCGCCCCAGTGGCCCGTTGTTCCACCAAAATAGTGAAGCTCTGATGATTTTATCGGGTAATAAGGTTGGCCGGTTATTTCGCCACGGTATAATTCTTGGACACGGTCTTCATATTCGAATCCTCCGCCTTCGAGTAAAATCACTTTGTATCGGATGTTCATTAATTCCAGCGCAATGCTGATTCCCGCAGCGCCAGCGCCTATAATGCAGATATCGCCTTCGATCAGGGTATTATTGTCCAGTTGTCGGGCATCGGTATGCATAAATTGTAGTGCTTTTTAAGAAAGAGATAATAAAGAACATTGGCGTGCTTCTGTTTGGGAAATTACCCAGCCTTGCAGGGTAATGGTTCTATTCGACTCAAAATCCTGTCTGATCTTCTTTTGCAATTCGTGGCTCTCGGCAGTAGCATTTTGAGGTCCACCCGATTTTACCGAGCCTTCGGATTGTAGGAGAGCGAATAGTTGTTCTTTTGAATTCTCCGTAGGATTATTTTTCAGGTAGTCTGTTCCTATTTTTCTTAGTTCAGTTTCGTCGCAAAACAGCGACAGCATTAACGGATAGCTCAGCGGATGTTTCCTGCGTTGAGATTTTTTATACCAGAGCGAAATAAAAGGAACAGATATGGCCGTGGCCGTCCCGACAGCCACCATAATGAAAGTCTTTCTTTTCACAGTTGGGGTTTAATAGGGTTAATTTGACATAAATTGATTAAAAGTATAAAAAAAGATAAATCTTTTCAATAGGGTCTGAATTGGACGTAAACGGATCAAACGAGGAACCTTTGAGCCTCCGTTCTATAAAATTCGGCGATAAATTATTAAACACGAAGGTAATTATTTAAATTTGTTGATCATAACATTCTAAAACCCAACGACATCGGTCGAATCGCTTCGCTTAATCCGTCTTATCATAGCCTTGCATGAAAGCGCTTTTAGTCATCTTATTCTTTGTCGTTTCTGTTTTTTGTTTCTCATTCAAAAAAAACGGAACGGCATATGGACGGCTGTATCTGGAAACCCTTGAAGATTTTCGGTCGCAGCAGGAAAAATTGATGAAAAGGATAACCGAGGCCGATCTGAATACGGAAATCGGTCGTCGGCAAATCAGCGACGGAATAGATTCGGTTCGTCTGAGGCTGAAGAAGATTGATTTCTGGCTACGCTACTTTGAACCGAATGCCTATATGAAAATGAACGGCCCG
>DASZRP010000165.1:0-33455 GCA_035548895.1 Puia sp.
TGAGCAACTGTCCACCACCAATTATCTGTTATTCGTCGAGCATCCACCGGTATATACGCTGGGCAAGAGCGGTCATGAGGAGCATGTGCTTTTGAACGAAGCGGAAATGAGCCAGCGGGGAATCCGGTTCTACCATACCAACCGGGGCGGAGACATTACTTATCACGGTCCGGGGCAACTGGTCGGGTATCCTATTCTGGATCTGGAAAAATTTGGAACCGATATCGGGAAATACCTGCGCAATCTCGAAGAGGTCATTATCCGGGTCATTGGCGACTACGGGATTAAAGGCGAGCGATCCAAAGGAGAAACGGGTGTCTGGGTTGAACCGGGAATGCCCGGCAGGGAAAGAAAGATCGCTGCGCTCGGGGTGCGCTGCAGCCGCTGGATCACCATGCATGGATTTGCATTAAATGTAAACACGGACCTCTCTTATTTTGATGGCATCATTCCCTGCGGGATCCGGAATAAGCAGGTCACTTCGATAAAACAGGAACTGGGCGCGGCCGTCGATATGCAGGAAGTAAAAGCCAGGCTAAAGATCCATTTTGCCGAAGTGTTTGGCGCGCTAATTGTGCCGTTGGGCATGGCGGGCCATCCGGCCAGGGCATCGCTTTGAGAGGTCTGATCAGGATACCACCGTCGCCGGGGTGGTATCGGAACTAAAATTCTTTTGGAATAAAGAGCTTATTCTTCTCCTTCAGTTTTCCATTCTCATACAATTCGAAGCGGAACCAGCCTGAGTGCAGGAAATTTGTTTTATCGATGATCAGTAATGGGTTGTTCACTTCCTTTATTTCAAGCAGTGGTGTATTGTCGTCTTCAAAAAAGCGAACGGAGTATTTGTTCCTGTTCCAGTCGGCCAGCGCGACATTGACATTGCCGTCTTTTGCGGTGAACACGTAAGGAGAAATTTTGTACACTTCTTTTTTCTCTCCCGGAGGCTCTACAAAGGGCCGGATCAGC
Source organism: Puia sp. (assembly GCA_035548895.1). Lineage (GTDB taxonomy): Bacteria > Bacteroidota > Bacteroidia > Chitinophagales > Chitinophagaceae > Puia. Next base: position 967 of record DASZRP010000165.1, read on the forward strand.
AGGGTATCGGCGTTCACGAACAGCAGGGTGTCTTTTGTCTGTTTTAGCAGGGAGTCGCTGAACCGTCGTACCTGATTTCCGGCAAGCTGCATGATCACGGAGTCCCTTCTTTTCACGTATAGCGTTTTATCGACTTCAATGGTCAGGGCTTTGATTTTGGCCGGATTACCCACGGCGGGCCTCTTCAGACTGGTTTTTTCTTCCGGATAAACGATCCGGGCGCTATTGATTTTTGGAATGATGAGCTCTTCTTCCGACGATACGTCCGGCCTGGCCACGGTTTGCTGTTGCTGGATTTTGGCTTCGGCTACGTTTGCTGCCACCGGCCGCCTGGATTTGGTGAACATATACCGGCTGTTCCCGAACAGAATGAAAATGCGGTAGAACATCCGGCCTCCTTCAGCCTTGCTGTCGACGAAGCCGTTTTCTGCGGTATGCGGATCCGGTATGGTGAGCAGGGTGGTAAAATTGCGCAGGCTGTCCCTCGACCGCTGAATACTGATCTGATTCAGGGTAGGGTAGGCGTTCTTCCAGCTGATCAGCACTTTTCCGCTGGACTGCAATGAGACGGTAAAATCGGGAAGAGTTTCCTGCGCCTCGGCTCCGGAAAGGACAAATAGGGACAGCAAAAACGGCGCAACGGAAAAACGCATGACGGAACCGGTATCTTATACTGTGATCCAGACAAAGATAAGGGAAGCGGCTTTTCCGGCCGATTAAAAGTGAAGCAGCCCGGACGGCAGTGAGCGGTTGCCCGGCAGGCCGCCGGAATGGATCATCAGGATGTTGCTTCCGCGTGGAAAGAAGCTTTGCTCTGCCAGATCAGCTATTGCGTAGAAGAGTTTCCCCGTATATACGAAATCGGTCGGAATGCCCGAAATATCAAATACTTCGTTCATAAATGAAAGAAGAGACGGCGGTTTTTTGGCATAACCGCCAAAGTGATAGTCATGTACCATCGTAATCTGTTTGTTTTTCCCGATCAGGCCGGGTTCGAGCGGCTGGAGATCTTTTGTTCCTTTCAGCATGGAGATCCCGATCAGATGCTGATGCGGGGCTGCGGCGTTCGCCAGCCCCGTAAGCGTTGTTCCGGTGCCGACAGCAACGGCGATATGCGAATAAGATGCAGCGCCGGGAAACGAAAGTATTTCTCCCGCACCCCGGATGCCGGGCTCTCCTGCTCCGCCTGGCGGAATGATAATTGCGTCGGGATGCGCAGCCTCCAGTTCGGTCATGAATACAGGGTTGGTTTGTCGCCGGTATTCACTGCGTGAGAGGAATTGAATTTGCATGCCATACTTCGCGGCTGTTTTCAGTGCCGGCGAAAGGTTGGCGGGCTCTTCTCCACGAACGAGACCGAGGGAAGAATAACCGTGAATATGCGCTGCACAAGCTAATGCGACGAGATGATTGGAATGAGCGCCGCCGAAACTGACGAGCAGGCGCCTTTTCCCTGCTTTCGCTGCTTCCAGAAAATACCGGAGCTTGAACCATTTATTGCCGGAGATCTCCGGATGCAACTTATCGAGTCGTAGTACCTGAACGCGAATGCCGCGGTCGCAGAACACGGGCAACCTGAGCAGGTCGATGTCGATATTTTCCGGATAGGTTGCAGGATCGGTCATAAGAATAATTCTTAGCGGGTTAGGCTTTATTATTTATTTTCGCAGCGCTGTAAAATTAGGTCAGCTGAAAGGCAAACGCAAAGCAATCATTAAAAGGAAATAAAGGATGAAACCGACACTATTGATCCTGGCCGCGGGCATGGCTTCCCGGTATGGCAGCATGAAACAGATCCAGTCATTTGGCCCCTCGGGAGAAACCATCATGGACTATTCCATCTACGATGCCATCAGAAGCGGGTTTAAGAAGATCGTGTTTGTGATCAGGAAGGATTTTGCGCAGGACTTCAAAGATATTTTTGAGCCCAAGTGGAAAGACAAAGTGGAAACAGGGTATGTGTACCAGGAAATGACGGAATTTCTGAATGGTTATGTTCCACCTGCGGGACGTACCAAGCCCTGGGGAACAGCGCATGCCGTGCTGACGGCAAAGCATGCCATCGCAGACCCTTTTGCGGTGATCAATGCCGACGATTTCTACGGACGGGACGCTTTTGAAAAAGCCTATGCTTTCCTGAAACAGGGCGTTGCGCCGGATTGCTACAGCATTGTGGGATATGATCTTGCCAAAACACTTTCAGAGAATGGTTCGGTAAGCCGCGGCGTGTGCCAGGTGGACGGGAACAATAACCTGGTGTCCATTCATGAACGTACGAAGATCTACCGGAACGAAGCAGGCGTGATCACTTACGAAGAGGGAGGAAAAACATTTTCTGTTCCGGACGATTCCAAAGTGTCGATGAATTTCTGGTGTTTCGATCCCTCAGTGTTTGGTTTCATTGAAAAGATCTTCGCTGAATTTCTCCGGGAACAGGGTCAGAATCCCAAAGCGGAATTCTTCATACCGATCATAGGAGATCGGTTCATCAGTGAGGGCAAAGGCCGGATCAGGATCATTCCGACTGCTTCGACCTGGTTTGGCGTAACCTATAAGGAAGACGCTCCGGTGGTCAAGGAAAGCCTGGATAAGCTGATTGCTTCCGGCGAATATCCCCAAAGCCTGACTGGCAAAAGCTGATCAGTAGCTTTTTACCATGTAGATATATTCTTCTATTCTCTTGATCTGCTGAACACGATCGAGATTCTTCACGGTGGAGTTTTGGGGCAGTTTCAGGCTGGTATAGGCCGAATCCTGCCTCACCTCATCGAGTGCGCGCAGGATGTATTTCGAGCGAATGGCAAATACAGCGCCCTGCGCTTCTGCCTGGCGATTGCTGAGAATGCCGATAACGTCTCCATTCTTATCCAGCACGGGCCCGCCGCTGTTACCCGGGTTTGCTGCCACCGAGATCTGGCAGGCCAGGGTGTCTCCCCGGAAGCCTGTTTTGGCGCTCAGGTATCCTTCTCCGTAAACGATCTCGTCCCTCGGATAGCCGAGTGTAAAAATGGCTTCCCCCAGATCGATACTCCCCTTGCTGATCCCATAAGGAATGGGCGCAGCGGATTTATAAGCACTGTCGTTGATTTTCAGAACGGCCAGGTCGGAAGAAGCATCGAGATAAATGATCCTGGTTTTGAATTCCTGTCCCCGGTTGTTCTGCACAATAACATTGGTTGCATTTTCCACCACATGGGCATTGGTCATCAGGTAGCCCCGGGAATCTATCATGAATCCGGTTCCTCCGAGTTTAAAGGCAGGCTCCTCCACTTTAGGCGGTGTCCGGTTGATCTTATCATTTAGTGAATTCTGCTTTTGTTCCAGAATGGAGATCTTACGGCTCAGGTAGTCGATTGAGCGGGTGGTCTTTGGCGAGAAATAGCTGGTGACCCCTGAAATAGCGAGGGCGGTAATGCCGGCGATGGAAGCAGCTACCGCAACTACTTTGCGATATCTTACCCAGAGCCTGACCACTTTGGCCTGCCGGGGTTGTTTAATTTGCCCGGAGCCGATCAGTTCATCATGAATTTCCCTGATCGTATTTTTCAGGTTGCTGCGTTCTCCATGGCGTTCTAACTGATGAAGGAACTCAGTATGTTCCACTACCAGTTGGTCGAGGTCCTGATTATTTTTGCGCAATTCATCGAAGAAGGCTTTTTCTTCGGGAAGCATTTCGCCGCGGATATATCTTTCCACCGATTCCAGCATATTCAGCTCTTCCATTTCTTTCTAATTATATTTTTTTATAATAACCGAAGAATATCTTTTTCAGGCGCATCAGGCACTTGTATTTTTGATTCTTCGCGTTGTCTGCATTGGTATAACCAAAATCCCTCGCAATATCCGTCATGCTCCGCTTCTGTGCGTAACAGGACTCTAACAATCCCCTGCAGGGTTCTCCCAGTTTTTGCAGGGCCTCTTCCATCAGGTCGAAGTCCTTGTTCCGCTGTTCAAACCGCTCAACGTCCTCTTCAACCGATACGGTTTCTCCTGCGCCATTCAGATCTGCGGCAAAATTCCTGTCGCGCTGCAGCTTCTTGAGCCAAAGCTTCCGGGAAACAGCGTAGAGATAAGTCTTCAACCTGGCCTGTAATTCAAAACTTCCCGATCTGGCCTTGTCGTACAAGACGATCAGGGCCTCCTGAAAAATATCCCTGGCGTCGTCGGAAGTCCCGTTGTTGCTCACAACCAGCCGCTGAATCACCGGGTAGTAATTCCGGTAGATCGATTCAACCGCGTTCCGGTCATGCTCCACCAGTCTCCTTAAAAGTTCCTGCTCATTGCTGTCCGTTGTCACGCGGTTGCTTAATTTAATACTGAAAGTAAGGATTCGTAACCCATGCGGACCAGGAATTTTGAGCTGGTCTTTCACTTTAAAATTACGACCCCTTTAGTTAAAAAACCAGTCGCTACTATATATGGGGATTGATTTGCAATGATTTATAAAAAAGAATGGTAGCCAGAGAGATTTTTTTGAAAATCGGGGGGTTACTTTTCCGTGTATCCCGGAATTAACCCATAAATCAATTCACAAAAAACTCATCACAATGAAAAAACTTTTGGTTGTATTGGCAGTGGGCGCATTTGCAGCCTGCAATGGTGGTTCTTCCAGCACTGAAGCTAAGGCTGATTCTGCAGCTCAGACGGTTACCGCAACTGCTGATTCTGCAAAGACTGCAATCGACTCAACTGCAAGTGCTGCAAAAGACAGCATCAATGCAAAGGTTGATTCTGCTGCTAAGAAATAAGCACGATTATAGTTGGCCAACAAGAATAAAGCCGTCCCAGCTTAGCCGGGACGGCTTTTATTTTGACTTCTTTATTTGAGCTTCTTTTTCAGGTTCTGGTCAATGGCATCTAAGAATTCCTCGGTATAGAGGTAATGTTCCCCATGATTTACCTTTGGCCCATAAAGGCAGACGGCCAGGTCCTTGGTCATTTTTCCGCTTTCTACGGTTTCGATACAAACCTGTTCCAGCGCTTCGCTGAACCGGATCAGGTCCTGATTGCCGTCCAGCTTACCCCGGAAGGCAAGCCCGCGTGTCCAGGCAAAGATTGAGGCGATGGGATTGGTAGAAGTCGGCTTGCCCTGTTGGTGATCGCGGTAATGGCGGGTTACGGTGCCATGGGCGGCCTCCGCTTCCAGGGTTTTGCCATCAGGGGTAACCAGTACAGAGGTCATCAATCCCAGCGAGCCGAATCCCTGGGCCACGGTATCGCTCTGAACGTCTCCATCATAATTCTTACAGGCCCAAACAAAATTGCCATGCCATTTCAGCGCGCTGGCTACCATGTCATCGATGAGCCGATGTTCGTAAGTGATGCCGGCTTCCTGAAAGGCCTGCCTGAATTCCTGCTGATAGATCTCTTCAAAGATATCCTTGAAGCGTCCGTCGTATTTCTTGAGGATGGTGTTTTTGGTAGACAGATACAGGGGCCATTTCTTGCTTAAAGCCATATTGAAACAGCTTCTGGCAAACCCTTTGATGCTGTCATCGGTATTGTACATGGTAAGGGCCACGCCATCTCCTTTGAAATCATACACTTCAAATACCTGGGGCTTGCCACCATCGGCAGGGGTGAAGGTCATCGTCAGCTTTCCCTTGCCTTTGATCACCGTGTCGGTCGCCCGGTACTGGTCGCCGAATGCATGACGGCCTACAATGATAGGTGCAGTCCAGTTGGGCACCAGGCGGGGGATATTTTTTATTACAATGGGTTCGCGGAACACCGTGCCATCGAGGATATTGCGGATGGTTCCGTTCGGGCTTTTCCACATCTGCTTGAGATTGAACTCTTTTACCCGGGCTTCATCAGGCGTGATCGTGGCGCATTTAATTCCTACGCCATATTTTGCGATGGCCTGCGCTGCATCTATCGTGACCTGGTCGCTGGTCTTGTCGCGCGACTCAATGCCCAGGTCGAAATATTTGATATCCAATTCGAGGTAGGGGAGGATCAGTTTGTCTTTGATGAACTTCCAGATGATCCGGGTCATCTCGTCACCATCGAGCTCTACGACCGGGTTGGCTACTTTAATTTTTGTTGACATGAAACGCGAATTTTTTATTTCAAAAGTCTGCAAACCTACATGAAATGAAGGAATTGGCAAAGGGACCGGGTACTGTGCGGCCACCCCATACGGGTTCATAACGACCAACCCGGAGACCCTGTGACCGGGACCCTATTTATATTTTTCTGCTGCCGTTTTATCATGGTACTTTGCAGGGTTAAATCGTATTTCATGGAACTGAAGGATGTTGTCGGTGGGTTCATCTCGAAATACATTGAGCTGAGTGAGGATGACCTGCAGCTGCTGATGAGCATGTTTGAATATCGTGAGTATAAGAAGAAGCAAATCCTGGTTGCCGAGGGTGAAGTGGAGCTGTATATTAATTTTATTCTGGAAGGGCTGGTCAGAAAATTCTTTGTCCGCAAAAAAGAAGAGCTGATCACGCAATTTGCGAGAGAGAATGAATTGGTTTCCTGCTATGGATCTTTTCTGACCGGACTGCCCTCAAATTATTCCGTTGAAACCCTCGAACCGACCAGGCTGATCTGCATCACCAAAGCGAACCTGGATAGCCTGTACGATGCAAGCCCCCGCATTGAACGGCTTGGCAGGCTCATTACGACAGAGCAATTTTTGAGTTGGGAAGAATTCGACTACGACCGGATACGCCTGAGCACTTCCGAGCGGTTCGTTAATTTCCTTCGTAAGAAAAGTGATTTGATGGCCCGTGTTCCCCAGAAATACCTGGCCTCCTATCTGAATATGAAACCGGAAACATTCAGCCGCCTCAAGCATTTGATGAAGACCGTGAGACCGGTTGATGAAAACTTTGAAACGCTGACTGAAAGAACGGCAAGTTAACGTAGATGCCTGTGTGAAATCAATCCCTGTTTACAGGTTCACGATCAGTACCGGAATGCGCAGTTCGTGGCGGACGGTATTGACAGTTTCGCCATAAATAAAATCCTTGATGCCGGTATGTCCATGCGCGCCGATCACCAGCATGTCGGCGTTTTCTTCTTTCACAATGCGCACAATTTCCCGGCTTCGGTTAATATAGCCGAGCCGCCCATAAGCTTTGTAGCCTGCTTCTTCGAGCGATTCGCAGTACCCGTCCAACCGCTCCTGGTCATCTCTTGTTTCCTGGTCGTCGCTTTGTGTTCCCAAGACCCTGGCAGATGCACTTTCCACCACATGAATAAGCACGTAAGTGCTTTCTTTGGCGCCCTGACCGATCGCATATGACAGCAGTTTCTCATCATGCTTGCTGAAATCGAGCGCGATGGCGATCTTCCGGAATCTGGGGATCTCCAGGCTGGTAAAAGCAGAGCTGCGGCCATGCATGGCGCTTTCCGATTTTGAAAGCCTGCCGCTCCAGGGATGGATAAACACATAGGTTAACAAACCGGTTGCGGAAATGGCGAGGAGGGTGAGCAATATCTTCCAGATCATATTTCCCGGTTCATGAAAAAAATCCATGCCTTCTTCAATAACCAGTTTGAGATTGAGGAACACGAGGAGTGCTGCAATGGCCCAGGCCAGGCTTTTGGTCAGCGTATTGATGGCGAAGATGCCCATGCTCTTCCGGTTGCTGACAAAGTGGATCAATGGAATAACGGCAAAGCCCAACTGCAGGCTGAGGATCACCTGGCTGAGCACGAGCAACTGGTCTACTTTTTCTTCTCCCGCAAATCCGATGACGAGCACTGCCGGCACAATGGCCAGCATACGGGTGATGAGCCTGCGTAAAATCGGATTGATGCGGAGGTGGAGGTGGCCTTCCATAACGATCTGCCCGGCAAGTGTGCCCGTGACCGTGGAGCTTTGACCGGCGGCGATCAGGGCAACGGCGAAGAGGATGGAAGCAGCTTTGGATCCGAGTAGCGGCGAGAGCAGTTGATGCGCTTCCCGAATAGAAGTAACGTTGTCGTGGCCCGACCGGAAAAAAATAGCACCGGCCAGGATGAGGATGGCCGCGTTCACCAGGAAGGCGAGATTCAGCGCAATGCCGCTGTCTAAAAAATTCAATCGAAGCGCCTTGCGGATAAAGGGTTCCTGTTTTTTTATTTTCCGGGTCTGAACAAGTGCGGAATGCAAATAGAGGTTATGGGGCATCACGGTGGCCCCGATGATGCCGATGGCAATGTACAAGGCTGCATCGGATGGCAACCTGGGAATGAGCCCGCGTGCAATTTCTCCCGCATGCGGCTTCGCCATCAGGATTTCAAGAAAAAAGGAAACGCCGATGATGGCAATCAGGCTGAGGATGAACATTTCGATCTTTCGCATCCCGAGCTTCTGCAGGGAAAGCAGCAGGAAAGTATCGAGTGCGGTAATAACGACTCCGTATATGAGCGGCAATCCGGTCAGCAGCTGGATTCCGATCGCCATACCCAATACTTCGGCCAGGTCGCAGGCAGTAATTGCAATTTCTGCCAGCAGGTAGAGGCAGAAGTTCACCGGTTTCGGATAGGTCTCCCGGTTAGCCTGTGCGAGATCGAGCCCCCGCACAATGCCCAGCCGGGCGGAAAGACTTTGCAGCAGCAAAGCCATGAGATTGCTCATCAGCAATACCCAAAGCAGGGCATATCCGAACTGGCTGCCGCCGGCAATATCGGTAGCCCAGTTTCCGGGGTCCATATAGCCCACGCTGACCAGGTAAGCCGGCCCGAAGAATGAGAATACGCGTTTCCACCGCGGACCGGTTTGACTGATCTCAATAGTGCCATGCACTTCGCTGAGCGAGACGTTTTTATATTCGGTAGTACGCATGTCGTGGAGGCCGGTTAGCATTTGCCGACGGATCCGGTTCAAACAAATCTATTATTTGTTTATTATAAGTTGGGAAAAATATTAACGGAGCGGTTGTTGATGAATCTTTATTTTTGACCCTAAATGAGGGTAAGCGGTATACTGAAAATGACTTTGGCGCTGATGCTGATCCTGTTTGCCTGCAGCTGCCATCACCGGCCGGCGAAGACCGGAGAAAATGAAAAACCTGTGGACCTGCAGGATTTTATCAGGATGTTTCCGGTTACCCGGCTGCCGGCCGATTTTGCCGACAGCTCCCTGCGCATTAAGCCGGAAGATTCTCTGTTGACCGCCGGCGTATTGAGACAGTTTATTCCGGATTCTGTTTTTGACCAGCACTGGGGAAGGCACACCCGGTCGAAATTTTATGCCTCGGGAAGGGTGGAAGTAAAAAAAGGGGAAACTTATCTTCTGCTGAAATTTATTGGCGTGAAAAAAGCCCTTTACCTGCTGGCTTTCGACAACGATAAAAAATTCAGCGCCCTGCTGACCCTGGTTTACCGGGACGAAGACCCGAATATCCGCTTTATTTCCTCAATGGATAGCAAATATACGGTTACCGTAAACCGTCAGCATCAGGATGCGGGAAAGACGCTTTACCGCAAGTCGGTTTATGTATTCAATGCCGATAGTAAGGCGTTTACGCTGATCATGACGGAATCGAACGAAAATAAGCCGAAGCCCGCGCAGATATATAATCCGATCGACACCCTTCCGAGAAAACATAAATTTACCGGCGACTATATTCAGGACAAGGTGAATTTTATTGCATTCCGGGATGGAAGAAATAATAATGTGATCCGGTTCTTTGTGCATTTTGAAAAGGACCAGGGTTCCTGCACCGGGGAATTGAAAGGAGAGGCCCGCTTTGTTTCCGCCAATACGGCGCGTTATACGGCAAACGGAGATCCCTGTTCGCTTCAATTCGTATTCACCGATCACAATGTGCGCATGAAAGAGATCGAGGGCTGCGGCAATCACCGGGGCATCCGTTGTTACTTTGACGGCACTTATGAGAAACACAAGCCGCCGGTCAAACCGAAATCGAAGAATAATAAAATAAAATAAATTCGCAGCCGTTTACCCAATACATCTTATGAGCTTTACTCCTTTTTCCCATCCTTATCCGACCGACAATCGCTATGCAAAGAAAGTGGCCTATTTCTCTATGGAATATGCCGTTCATCAACCCCTGAAAATTTATAGCGGCGGTCTCGGATTTCTTGCCGGCTCTCATTTGCGCAGCGCTTATGAATTGAGGCAGCCTATGATCTTTATCGGTATTCTCTGGAAATACGGATACTACGATCAGGCGCGCAACCAGGACCAGACCCTGCAGGTGACCTGGGTGGAGAAGCAATATCCATTTCTTCAGGATACCGGGATCAAATTCCAGATCACGATCCACGATCATCCGGTCTGGGTCAAGGCCTGGTATCTGCCTCCTGAAACTTTTCAGAGCGCCCCTCTTTTTCTGTTGAGCACGGATCTGCCGGACAACGATTATGTTTCGCAAACGATCAGTCATCGCCTTTATGATGCCAATGCAGCAACCAAAGTGGCGCAGTTTATTCTGCTTGGGATTGGCGGAGCCAAACTGGTCGATGAACTGAAATTTGATGCAGATCGCTATCATCTCAACGAAGCCCATGGCGTAAGCGCAGCTTTTTATCTCTACCAGAAATATAATAAGAATGTGAACGAGGTTAAAAAGCGTCTCGTTTTCACTACCCATACGCCGGAAGAAGCCGGCAATGAGAAGCACGATATATTCCTTTGCGAGAAGATGAGCTATTTCTGCGGCCTTTCCCTGCAGGAGGCAAAGGACCTCACCGGCATGCCGGACAATGAGTTCAACCACTCCCTGGCCGCTCTGCGCCTGGCGCATATTGCCAATGGCGTATCGCGTTTGCACGGGCAGGTTTCCAATGCTATGTGGAGCAAATACACCGGCATTTGTCCGATCATTTCGATCACCAATGCCCAGAACTGGAGATACTGGGCCGACAAGCAGATGTACGCCAAGCTCGAGCAGCAGGATGATTTCTGGCTGGACGACCGAAAGTGGTATCTGAAGAAAAGGGCATTTGAGATCGTGGCCGATCAAACAGGAAGATTATTTGATCCGAAAGTATTCACCATTGTCTGGGCGCGTCGTTTTGCCGGGTATAAAAGAGCCGATCTGATCACCCGCGATAAGAATCGTTTCAACGCCCTGCTGCAGGATACAAAATACCCTGTTCAGATTATCTGGGCAGGCAAACCTTACCCGCTCGATTATCCGGCTATCAACGATTTCAACTATCTGATCCAATTGAGTAAAGAATATCCAAACGTAGCCGTGCTGACCGGTTATGAGCTGGCGCTTTCCAAGCGACTCAAGCAGGCTGCTGATCTGTGGCTGAACAATCCACGCATCCCGCGCGAGGCTTCAGGAACCAGCGGCATGACTGCTGCCATGAACGGCGCAATAAACCTGTCGACCGCAGATGGCTGGATACCTGAATTTGTAGATAACGGGAATAACGGATTTGTGGTGCCTAACAAACCGGATTATGCCACCATATCCGCGGCCGAGCAGGACGATTATGATATGAACCTGCTCTATTCCATATTGAAAGAGCAGATTCTTCCGCTCTATTATGAACAACGGGACACCTGGCGGCAGATCATCAAGAACAGCATGCGCGATATCCGCTTTCAATTCGACTCGGGCCGGATGGCGAACGAGTACTACGAAAAGCTATACGTGTAATTACTGCTTTACGATCTCCAGTAGTTCCACGTCGAAGATGAGGGTAGAACCGGGCTTGATGTCGGGGCCTGCCTGCTGATCGCCATAGGCGAGATCGGAAGGAATGAAAAGCCGCCACTTGCTGCCGACCGGCATCAGCTGAAGGGCTTCAGTCCATCCGCGGATCACATGATCTACTTCGATCTCGATCGGATGGCCCTGCTTGTCGGAGCTGTCGAAAACCTTCCCATCGATCAGCCTGCCTTCGTAATTGCATTTTATTTTATCGGTTGCCGCGGGCTTGGGGCCCGTGCCTTCGGTGAGCACCATATACTGCAGGCCCGAAGCGGTAGTGACAACGCCGGGCTTCGTTTTGTTTTCGGCGAGAAAAGCGGCTCCTTCCTGTTTGCCTTCAGTTGCCCTGGCCGCATCTTCAGTAGCCTGCTGCGCCCGTTGTTTGGCCACATGATCCATCATGACCTGCTGACACTGTTCGGGCGTGAGCAACGCCTGTTTCCCTTTCATTTCTGCATTGATGGCATTCACCACCTGGGTCGTGTTGAGTTCGGTAATGCCCTGTTGCCTTGAGAAATTAGCCACCATCGCGCCGATCGCGTAACTGAGGGAGTCTGTATGTGTTTTCAGCGGCGCGGGGGCCGGAGCCACGGGCGCTGTCGTTTTCTTTACGGGTTTTTTGGTTTGCGCAAATAGCGATGGCGCTGCAGCAGCGATCACTAAGAATAAGGCGATTTTTTTCATATTCCTTTTTTGGATCGGCAAAACTAAGGAAACTCACCGACTCTGACGGATGAACACCGAAAAGCGGGCGACTTAACATTTCTTTTATAATTCGGAGAATATTTTAGCATGTGCCGGTACCTGTTCACCGATTTCCGGCGATCAGGCAAAATAAGGCTTTTACCTTTTCGTTTCTGATCAATGGGTCCCGATAAGGACCGCGATTAAATGGAATATCATGAAAAAATTATTTGTTGCGTTTTTGATGGTTGTTGTTTCGCTGAGCAATGTTCGGGCGCAGTCCCTCTTCAATGATTTGAAAAAGAAAGTGACGAGCAATGGCAGTTCTTCTTCACTCAGTTCGGACGATATTGTGAACGGACTTAAGCAGGCCCTTACCATAGGGGCGCAGAAAAGTGCTGACCGGTTGTCGGCCGCGGATGGCTTTTTTAAAGATGCCGTCGTCAAGATCCTGTTGCCGCCGCAGGCACAGACCGTGGAAAAGACCCTGCGTGGCCTGGGTATGGGTAAATTGGTCGACGATGCAATATTGAGCATGAACCGTGCGGCAGAAGACGCGTCGAAGTCGGCCGCTCCTATTTTTGTAAATGCCGTAAAGCAAATGACCGTTCAGGATGGTCTGGGCATTCTGAAAGGAGCCGATACGGCTGCCACAGGCTACCTGAGGAAGACGACATCTCCGCAACTGACTGCGGCGTTTCATCCGGTGATCGATTCCTCGCTTCAAAAGACGGGCGCCACCAAATACTGGAAAGATGTTTTTGAAACCTACAATAAGCTGCCAACCACGTTCAAGAAAATCGATCCTGATCTCTCTGCCTACGTAACACAAAAGGCCATGGATGGTATTTTCTATTACGTTGCGGAAGAAGAAAAGAAGATCCGTAAAGACCCGGCAGCCCAGGTTACCGATCTGCTGAAAAAAGTTTTCGGCGGAAAATCCTAATCTACAGTTTTGCAGTCCGGTACAGGATGGCGGTTGCCAGGCTGACTCCGCCAATTGCCCACCAGAGACTGCTAAATCCATAAAGTCCGGCAAACCAGGTGCCGAGCACCGGGCCGGTTACCTGGGATAGCGACCAGGCCATGGCATAAAGTCCGGCATATTGCCCGCGGTTCCCCGGTGTGGTGCGGCGTATCCAGTAGGTATTCATGAACGGCATGCCGAATATTTCTCCGAAGGTTACCAAAATCATGGAGAGCAAAGCGGTCAATGCGTGACCGGGAAATATATTGAGCACAAAAAAAGACATGGCGGTAAGTGCCGCGCCGATGGCAATATAGCTGGTTATCCATTGTCTTGTTTCGAGATGGAAGATCAGCACCATTTCAATGAGCACAATGATCACGCCATTCAATCCCATCAGCATGCCGATATAAAATTCAGAAAGCCGGAGGCTTTCCTTGTAAAATACGGGCATGGTGGAATAGAACTGGAAAAAGCAGATCCCGTAGCAGATGGCCAGGCAGATAAAAAGCACATAAGGCCGGTCGTGAAAAGCAGATTTTGCCGTTGGCGCTTCCGGTTCGTTGATTGTTCTGCCTGGCTGTTCCGGTTTTTGCCTGAGCAGGGTATACAATAAGGCCACGGCGAACAGGTTCGTCAAACCGTCTATCCAGAATAGCAAATGGTAGTTGAACGAGGCGATGAAACCACCCAGGGTTCCACCGAAAGCCCAGCCCAGGTTGATGGCCAGACGGTTCAGTGAAAAGGAACGGGTCCTGTTCTCGCTGTTGCTGTAATGGGCAATGGCCGTATTATTGGCCGGGCGGAAAGCCTCGTTCACCATGCTGAGGATAAAGGTGAAAAGACAGATGAGGCTGTAGGATTTCATCAGCCCCAGCACGATAAATAATATTCCGCCTCCCGAAAGCGTAAGCAGTTGAACCTGCTGAAAACCCCATCTATCGGTAAATTTTCCTCCGATATAACCTCCGAAAATTGCTCCCACGCCCCAGATGCCGAATACCGCGCCGGCCTTGAAGAGGCTAAAACCCATGGCCGTCAGGTAGATGGTCATAAAGGGCAGCACCATAGTGCCGCTCCGGTTCACCAGCATTACCAGGGAAAGCATCCAGGTAGACCGGGACAGGCCGCTATAGGCGTTCTTATATAAGGCGATTGTGCCAGCGAGCGGGTTGGTCATTTACCGATCATGGAATGGGTGTTTGAAAACCGGCGGAGAACTCAATTATTCTATAAATTGCCGCCATTGAAACACTAAATTAAGAAGCTTTACCCTGGAATATGAATTGTCTTCAGCGGCCCCCAGTTTTTTTATTTGTACTGTGCTGCCTGTTCGGCCTGGTCAGTTCGCCGGCGCGCGCGCAGCAGGCGGAATATGCGGTTCGCGGCTGGCATTTGTTAGACTATCGCGATGACCGGCTTTTCGGCGCAGGAGTAACCAAGGCTTATAATGAGCTCCTGAAGGGGAGGAAAAGCCATCCGGTGGTGGTCGCTATTATCGACGACGGCATCGATACGGCGCATGAAGATCTGAAAGGCCATATCTGGACAAACAAAAAAGAGATACCCGGAAACGGCCTGGACGATGATCACAATGGGTATGTGGACGATGTTCATGGCTGGAATTTTCTCGGCGGGAAAGACGGCCGGAATATCGATTTCGAGAGTTATGAGTCGTATCGCGAATATTATCGTCTGAATCATCTGCCGCCGGGTTCCGTGGAAGACAGCTCCTACGGTTACCGGCTGCGTGTTGAAAGAGGTTTTCTTAAAGACTCGATCCGACAGGCCAGAACAGTGAGCTCGGTAGAAATGATGATCCCGGTTATTGAGGCGACTGACAGTCTGCTGAAGAAGGAATTACACAAAGACTCTGTCAATGCGCGTGACCTTCAGGCCATGGAGCCCACCGATTCTGCGATTGCCGCCGTGCGGGCAGAAGCGCTGCAGTATTATTGGAAATATGGGATGTCGTACGACATGCCGCTGATTGCCTTTATTGGCGAAGCGAAAAAATATCTTGCGGAAGCCCGCCAGGGACTGGCCCGGTTCTCCGGCGATCCCAATGCCGAGCGAAGGGATATTGTAAAAGACGACTTCGACGATATCAATGACCGCGGTTACGGGAATAATAATATCGCCGCCGGTGCGCCGATGCATGGAACCCATGTCGCCGGTATTATTGCGGCTTCGAGGAATAACGGGTTGGGCGTCGACGGCATTGCAGATAAAGTGCTGATCATGCCGGTGCGCGCAGTGCCGGTGGGGGATGAACGCGACAAAGACATTGCGCTCGCGATTCGTTATGCGGTGGACAACGGAGCCCAGATCATCAACCTTAGCTTCGGTAAATATTTTTCCCCAGGCAGGCTTTGGGTAGACGAAGCCGAACAATATGCAGAAGATCATGATGTGCTGCTGGTGCATGCTGCCGGAAATGATGCCCTCGACATCGATACCATTCCCTATTTCCCGGCGCAGCATGTGACCGATCAGATCGCATCCTGTTTCCTGACGGTCGCTGCAAGTACTCCTGGCCCGGACAGCCTGGTCGTGGCCCGGTATACCAACTATGGCCTGGCCAGCGTGAGCCTCTTTGCGCCCGGCGTGAAGATCTATTCCACCCTGCCTGGCAATCGCTATGAGACCTATAGCGGAACGAGCATGGCGGCTCCAATGGTCTGTGGGGTAGCTGCGCTGCTGCTGGAATATTATCCGAAGCTAAGCGCCAAACAGCTCAAATACGTCATTACACATTCCGTTATGCCCCTGCCCAACCCGGAGGTAAGGCTGGCCTCGACCGGTAAAATGGTTAATTTCAGTAGTTTATCTGTGTCCGGGGGGATTGTAAATGCGTATAATGCCTTCAAACTGGCTGCAAACCTGAAGGGGGAACGGAAAAAGCCGGTTTATTACAGCCGGGTTTACCGGCACAGGGATTAGTTCCCCGGGTCTGAAACAATTTTTCGCTATTGGGCTCGTTAATTTCTGGAGAACCCTTTGAAGCCAAATCTAAGCCCTATGCAGCCCAATATCGAAAACCACCAGGACCGCCTGGCCGAGATCTGCCGGCAGATGGACAATCAGATCGCCCAGGAAAGTAAAGTCGCTTTTCTTAAAATTCAGAGTTGGCAGTTTGCCGTACGCACGCCCGAAATAGGAGCCGCTTATCTGCGCGAAGCCGCTTCGATGATCACCCAGTCCCTGCTGTCTTTTGTTCCGAATTCCTTTGTGTTGAGCGAGGAGGGATATTATCTGAATGCAATAGAAAATTAGTTGCGACAACTGATCGTGGTCAGGAGAAGCTGATGCACTCCTTCAGCTCTTTTTCCGTATAGGCCAGATTGTATTGTTTCAACACCTCATCCGGGACCCCGTTCCATTGATTGGGCACATTGCCCATATAGCCTAAGTCTTTCACCCCGATTTCCGAAGTGTAGAAACCCGAAGCCACGAGGTTTCGCAGCAGGTTAAAGAAAGCAACGCCCTGCGTCATTTCCGGTTTGGCCTTTGCAGGCCACGCAATTTCATCCACTATTTCCATCTGTTGCTGGTGCGTGCAATCTTTGAAGGGTTTGCTGTACCGGTTAAGGCATTGCAGATCGAGCCAGCGAAGCCCGCCCCGCATCGGGGTCTGGTGCTCGGGCATATCAATCACGATAAACCCGATGAACTCCGGTACTTTGGCATCTGAAGCGCTGCCGCTGACCTCATCTCTTGGAATAATGATATCACCCAGAATGGTGATAGTAGCCATTTCCTCCGGGGTGAAGAAAACTTTCCCTTCCAGCGTTTTGGCATAGGCTTTTTCTTCAGCCATCCGGTTGATGCCGGTACCCGCTGTTTCTTTTGCTGTTTCCGCTGCTTCGGCCGGTTTGTTATCTGCCTGTTTGCATGCTTCAGCTAACACGCCGGCCGCCATGCTGCCAACCACCAGGGTCTTTATCGATTTTCGTCTGTCCATGGCTGTAACTTAGATATGATTATTTTTTAATTCGTCGATAATATGCTCGGAAGTGCGCATCGAAAGCGCGAGAATGGTCCAGGTGATATTCTTGTCGGCCTGGGAAACAAAGGGCCCTCCGTCTACTACAAAAAGGTTTTTGCAGTCGTGTGCCTGGCAAAACTTGTTGAGCGGTGAATGGCGCGGATCATTGCCCATCCGGACGGTGCCGGCTTCATGAATGATATTGCCCGGAGCATGCAAGCCATAGTTGTTTTCCGGTCCGTCCTTGTGGCCCCAAAGCGCAATCGCTCCCATGTTATGCAGGATCTCCGCGAAGGTCTCCTTCATGTGCTTGGCCTGTTTGATCTCGTGATCGGTGTATGAAGTGTTGAACCGTAAAACGGGAATGCCGTATTTGTCGACCACTTCCGGATCGATCTCGCAATAGCTGTCTTCCCGGGCAATGGCTTCTCCGCGTCCCGCCATGGCAATGCGTGTGCCGAACAGGGCCCGGTAATCTTTCTTTAACGTGGCGCCATAGCCGCCTGCTTCCATTGACCGGCCTTTCAAATTGAAATAATCACTGAGCTCTTCCATTCCCCAGGAAAAACCATAGGAGGGCTGGCTGAAGCCGCCACCGTATTCAATATGATATCCGCGCGGGAAGTCCAGTTTTTTATTATCGAGCCACCAGGGAGTATATACATGCATGCCGCCGACGCCATCTTCGTTATATCTTTTTCTGTCGAGCAATGCGGGTATAACGCCGCCCATATCGGCGCCTGTTGAATCGTGCAGGTATTTTCCAACCACATTGCTGCTGTTGGCCAGTCCGTTGGGATGGCGCGGCGATTTTGAATTCAGCAGCAGCCGCGCGCTTTCGCAGGCGCTGGCACCCAGCACGACGGTTCGGCCGTATACCTGATACTCCTGCATATCATCCTTGTTCACGTAAGAGATACCGGTGGCAAGTCCTTCTTTATTGGTCAGCACTTCGCGGGCCATAGCATTCGTCACGAGGTCGAGGTTGCCTGTTTTTAGTGCCGGAATCACCAGGCAGGAGGAAGCGGAAAAATCGCCATAGACCTTGCAGCTTCTTCCACACTGAGCGCAGAAAAAACAGTTGCCTCTTTCTTTGTTGATTTGTTTTGTAAGAATGGAAAGCCGCGAGGGGATTACCGGTACGCCAGCGCCGGTTGCTGCTTTCCTGATGAACAGCTCATGCAGCCTGGGCTTGGGTGGTGGAAGAAAAATTCCATCAGGATCGTTGGGCAGGCCTTCGTTCGTTCCGAACACGCCGAGCAGCTGATCGATCCGGTCGTAATAAGGCTTGATATCTTCGTACCCGATCGGCCAGTCTTCTCCAAGGCCGTCAATGCTTTTTCTTTTGAAATCCTTCGGACCAAACCGGAGCGAAATTCTTCCCCAGTGATTGGTGCGGCCGCCAAGCATGCGGGCGCGCCACCATTCCCACTTCGTGTCGTTTTTGTGGGTATACGGTTCTCCGTCTATTTCCCAGCCCCAATAACAGCCGTCAAAATCGCCAAAGGGCCGGAATTTGGTGCTGGCTCCGCGGCGCGGTGACTCCCATGGATTTTTTAGCTGGTTGGAATCCGTTTTCGGATCAAACATCGGTCCTGCTTCAAGGAGGCAAACCTTTAAGCCGGCGTGGGCCAGCACATAGGCTGCCATACCACCACCTGCACCGGAACCGACGATAACGGCATCGTATTGCTTTGACTGCTTCTTAATCTGAAGATCTCCCATGACAATGAAGGGTAGGGTGTAAAAAGTCTAAATTTAATTGATAATGAATAAAAGATAAATTTTTATTTCAGCATACGGCTGGCCTGGATTGTATTGCAGCAGGTTTGAAAAGGCTTTGTGAAAGCAGGCCGCACAGGCGGAGAGAATGAACGGAAAAATTAAATTGCAGAAAAAAAAGATGGAATCTGCTGTTTACATCGTGTCGGCGGTCAGAACGCCTGTTGCCAGCTTCGGAGGTCAGCTCAGAGATTTTTCCGCTACAAGACTGGGCGCCTTAGCCATTCGTGGGGCATTGGACAAAATTCAATTTCAGGGCGACGAAATAGATGAGGTTATGATGGGTTGCGTATTGCAGGCTAACCTGGGCCAGGCGCCGGCCCGGCAGGCCGCTAAGTTCGCAAAGCTCCCCGATGGAGTAATCTGCACTACCGTCAATAAAGTATGCGCCAGCGGAATGAAGTCTATTTCGCTTGCGGCACAGAGCATACTCGCGGGAGATGCCGGAGTAATGATTGCCGGCGGCATGGAAAGCATGAGCAATGTCCCTTTTTACAGCGACCAGCTGCGTTGGGGAAATAAGTATGGAAATAGCCAGCTGATCGATGGGCTGGCGAAGGATGGGCTGACCGATGTTTACGATGGCAAGGCGATGGGGAATGCCGCCGAGCTTTGCGCTTCCACCTGCGGCATCAGTCGCCAGGAGCAGGATGAGTTCGCCATTGCCAGCTATCGAAGGGCGCAGGAGGCCTGGAATCAGGGCTATTTTGAGGAGGAAGTGATTCCTGTTGAAATACATCGTAAGGGAGAGGTGGTCCGCATAGCCCGCGATGAAGAACCCTTCAATGTGAAATTCGACAAGATATCGCAATTGAAGCCGGCTTTTCAGTCGGACGGTACGGTGACTGCCGCCAATGCAAGCACATTGAACGACGGGGCAGCGGCGCTGGTCCTGGTAAACGAACAGAAGCTGAAAGCGCACGGGCTGCAGCCGCTTGCCAGGATATGTTCCTGGGCCGATGCGGAGCAGGCGCCGGAATGGTTCACCACGACTCCTTCCCTGGCAGTGCCTAAAGCCGTTCAGAAAGCGGGGCTGACCATGGACCAGATTGATTACTTCGAGCTCAACGAAGCTTTTGCCGTAGTGGGTATCGAAAACACGCGTCGCATGAAACTGGATTCGGCACGGGTGAACGTGCATGGCGGTGCAGTTGCCTTAGGTCATCCACTGGGATGCAGCGGGGCGCGCATCGTGGTCACACTGCTTCATGTGTTGCGTCAGCGAAAAGCGCGTTTCGGAGCGGCCGGTATTTGCAATGGCGGCGGCGGCGCCAGCGCCCTGGTGATCGAGCGGTTGAGTTGACTACTATCAGAGTCCGGCAAGGAACTGGTCGTGAATATAATCCACCACATCGACCAGGTTTTGTTTTTCCTCGTAAACCTTTAGCTGGCGGTCGGCGCCGGTTCCCGTTTCGAAGATCTTCGGAATAATGCTGATGGCATCGCGAATGCCTAAGGGATCTACCACGTCCTCAATAAAATCGAGGAGCTCGTAGATCAGAGCGCGCGTATTCACTTCCTCCTCTTTTCCAAAATCGATGAGATGGCCGTCGATGCCGTAGCGGCTGGCGCGCCATTTGTTTTCATTGATCAGGGCGCGCTGATAGATGATGAAGTTGAGGTTTTGCGTTTTCAGCTTGTAGATTTTTGCGCAGATGGCCTGGAAAAGGGCGGCGATGCAAATGGTTTCTTCTACAGTAAGCGGAACATCGCAGATCCTGAATTCGACGGTATTGAAAAAGGGATGAACCCGCAGGTCCCACCAGATCTTTTTTGCGTTGTCGATGCAATTGGTTTTCACCAGCAGTTTAACATATTGCTCGTAGGCTTCGATGCTTTCGAAATATTCGGGGATGCCGGTGCGTGGGAATTTATCAAACACTTTGGTGCGGTACGACTTATACCCGGTGACCCGGCCTTCCCAGAAAGGAGAGTTGGTGCTCAGCGCGTAGATATGAGGAAGGAAATAGCGGGTTGAATTGGCAATATGATTTGCCATCTCCCGGCTTTCCATGCCCACATGCACGTGCAATCCGAAGATCAGGTTGCTCCGGGCCGCTTCCTGCAGCTCGTTGACGATTTCGTTGTAACGGGCCTGTTCTGTGATGAGCTGGCTTTGCCAGTGGCTGAAGGGATGTGTGCCGGATGCGCCCACCCAGAGCCCGAGCTCATCGGCAATCTGAGCGATGGTTTTCCGGAGGAGCGCAACATCGTTGTAAGCGCTTTGAATGTTTTCACAGATATCGGTGCCGACTTCCACGACGGCCTGGTGCATTTCGGCTTTCACCTTATCGCGGATCAGTTTCTGGCCCTCGGCCACGATCCGTTGCTGATGACTTTTCAATTCCCGGGTTTCCGGGTCGATTACCATGTATTCTTCCTCTATGCCGAGCGTAAAATGCTGATAGTTGATGATGGCCATAACTTCAAATTGGAGGTCAGTCGGTCAGTGGTTTGTGCGCTGTGCTTTTTTTCAGGAACTCTCCCCAGGTCAGGTTGTCGAGCCCTTCCGCTGCTTCCTGAGCCCGCTCGATGGCATAGCCCGCAGCGGTTTCCACTACCCAGTTGAAATTATCTTCTCCAACGCTTGGCTTGTCGGCATCAGGGGCAGGATTGCAAAAATCAATGGCGTAGGGAATGCCGTTACGTACAGCGAGTTCAACGGTATTAAAATCGTAACCGAGGTAACGGTTTATACGCAGGACGATGTCCTCCATTTGCTTTAACCGTTCGGGAGAAGGGCTAAAGCTGGCCTGATAGCGCAGGTGGTGTGGATTGCGTGGCTCGTAAGGCATGATGCGCACATATTTTCCTCCGATGCAGTAGCAACGGTAATATTCTTCAAAAATAATTTCTTCCTGCAGCAGCATCACGAGGCGGCCTGTTTCACTGTGCTTCTGATAGAAATCGCGGGCGTCGGCCAAACGGTAAACATTTTTCCAGCCTCCGCCGGCAAAGGGTTTCATATAGGCCGGGAAGCCAACATAGTTGAAAATGGATTCCCAGTCGAGCGGATAGGCAAGGTTTGAAAATGAATGATCGGTGGTATCCTCGGGAAGTTCGCGGGAAGGCAGGATGACGGTCTTGGGCACCGGCACGCCGATTTTCACGGCCAGGGCGTTGTTAAAAAACTTCTCATCGGCGCTCCACCAGAAGGGATTATTGATCACGGCCGTTCCGCTGAGGGCCGCATTCTTCAGGTAGGCGCGGTAAAACGGCACGTCCTGCGAGATCCGGTCGATGATCACAGCATAGCCGGAAGGCTGGCCCTGCACCACTTTGTCGATCAGCACCGGTTCAGCCTGAATATCTTTCAGGTTCCTGCTGTTGACGGCTTCAATAAAGGCCATGGGGAAAGAACGTTCCCGGCCGTAGAGGATGCCTATTTTTTTCATGTGCATTTTTTTGATTTCCTCAGGCATCCTTCATCAGGCCGAGGTATTCCGGGAACATCTGTCGCCAAACAGGCCAGTCATGCGATGCATTGGGCCGCACATCTAACCAGTGACTGATGTTCTTGTGGTTTAAAATCGAACTGAGTCTTTCGTTGTCTGCCTTGCAAATATCGTGTTCGCTGGTGCCCAGTACAATGCCCATTCTCCAGAGATTGGGGTTATTGTCCTCCATCAGAAAGTCGACCGGGTTATTAAAATAAATGGAATCGCTGTAGTATCCATCGACGAATTGACGGATATCGAACGCGCCGCTCATGGAAAAGCAGTAGCTGGTGAGCTCCGGATGCCGGAAAGCAGTGTTCACCGCATGATAGCCGCCAAAACTGCAACCGGCGAACGCCATTCGCTCATGGCCCGTTTCATGCTGCGCCCAGGGGATCAGTTCGGTTACGAGCATCCTGTCGTAGCAGGTATAATTGTATGCGCGGGTTTCCGGGGCAACGGTCTTGTTGTACCAGGTCTGCGCATCTAAGGTATCCGGGCAGTAGATCTTTACCCTGCCGTTTTCGACAAACCATTTTGCCGTTTCGATCATGCCCTGGTCCTTATTCTGATAATAAGCCCCCTGCGAAGTCGGGAAAAGAATGACGGGCTGGCCGGCATAGCCGAAGACCAGCATTTCCACTTCCCGGTCGAGTGAGTGGGAATGCCATTTGTGATATGTTTCGTGGATGCTCATACGGGAGGGTCTAACCAAATTTATTTTTAAAAAGCTACAAAAACAAATCGGCGCGAATTCTTTGCTATTTTTGAAACCATGCAAACCGTGAACCCTGTTACTGTGGTGAAGAGATCGGAAAACATTCCCTCCCTTGCGCTTGGCCGCAGCGTATTGGTTGATTTTTATCAGTCTGTCGCTACCGGTAATGAACCGATGACCGTACTGCTGGTGAACGACGGCCAGGACCTGGCGAAAATGAAGATCGTGCCGATGCTATCGGAATTGATCGGGTCGGGATCCGTGCGACCCCTGCTGGTCGTCGGTATCCATGCCGGCCCGCAGCGCAAGCTCGAATACGGAACGGCCCATGCACCGGATTATAAAAATCGCGGAGCCCTTGCACCTCAATATACGCAGTTTATTACAGCAGAATTAATTCCTTTCATCAGGCATGCTTTTCCGGGGCTGAGCTTTGTCAATTGGTCTTTTGCGGGTTTTTCGCTGGGTGGCCTGAGCGCTTTGGATATTTGCTGGTCTCATCCGCATATCTTTACGCATGCTGCGGTATTTTCCGGTTCACTCTGGTGGAGAAGCCTTGACCAGGAAGATCCCGGGTACAGCGACGACAGGCACCGGCTGATGCACAGCCTGATACGGAGGGAAGATTACAAGCCCGGATTGAAATTCTTCTTCGAATGCGGACCGGCCGATGAAGTGGAGGACAGAAATCAGAATGGGGTGATCGATTCTATCGATGATACTAAGGACCTGATTATTGAGCTGATGAAAAAAGGGTATCGGGAAGACCAGGATATCCAATATCTCGAGATTCCCGGCGGTGCACATGATACCAGGACCTGGGAAACCGCTATGCCTTATTTCCTGAAGTGGCTGCGGAGAAACAGCCTGAGCTGATTATCATACATAGCCTGTATAAAATAAAAATGCCCCGAACAAGGGGCATTTTTATTTTTATTGAACTGAAACAAGATCAGAAGCTGTAGCGTAAGCCAAGCTGCATGTTCCAGCGCGACATGAAGTCGTTATAACCCCAGGGTTTGTTGGTGTATTTATTCAAACCATAGGTCGGGTTGAAATAGTAGTAAGGGGTAACTGTTCCATTTCCATTGTCAACAAAATGATCTACGTTGATCGGCTGTGCCTCCTGATTTGCCAGATAGTAGGAATGGCCCCACTTGTTGCTCAGCAGGTTGCTGAAATTGAAAATATTCACGGTGATGGAAAGCGTATGCTGTTTATAGAACGCAATGCCTTCTTCCAGTTTCAGATCGAAATGGCTTTCCCAGGGCAGGCGATCGCCGTTTCTTTCCGTGTTCTTGCCGATATGATCTTTCAGGTATTTTGTTGAATTCATATAGGTCTGGAAGGCGGCAAATTGCTCGTCGGGAGTAAGCCCGTTCTTGGCGACAAACTGGGAAGCATCGCTGGGCATGTAAATAAGGTCTGCGCCCCCGGCTGTGCTGAGCTTGGCAACGGTAGACCCGTCATCACCATTGATGTCTCCGAAGTAAACATAGGAAAACGTGGCGCCCGAGTTTCCGTTATATACCAGTCCGATCGTTGTCGAGAAGATCTTGCCATAAGTGAACTTCTTTCCAACATAGCCGACGATACGTGAGCCCTGATCGTAGTTGTTCCGGGCCATATCGACATTATTCAGACCATTAATGTTGTAGTTATACCGGTAGTTGGACGCGGCCGTAGAAGAAGTACCGTCGATTACGCCGTATGAATGCCCAAGGCTATAGGCCAGCATGCCGCTCCATCCCTTGCTGAATACCTTGGTCAGCGACAGGGCAATGTTGTAAGCGTATCCTTTGGTCGTGTTGCTCAGCGCATAGATATTGGAGTACCCCGGATCTACCTTGCCGGCGTTATACCAGGGGCGCGTTGTGTTTCCAAGAATCAGTTGTCCCGAGGCTGGCGCAAGGTTCAAATCATGATAGAGAATATCCTGCAGGGTCTTGGTATAAATTCCTTCCAGGGTTGCCACCATTCCCCAGGGCAGGCGCCGATCGATGGCCAGGTTAGCCCTGAGCGTTCTCGGGTATTTGAAATCAGGATCCGTCACGTTGATGCCGGGGCCGACGCCGGTGCTGGGATGGAAGGGAGCATTGGGATTGAAGTGTACATCGTTGCTCTGAACCGCGGCAGCATTCAGTGTGCTGGAAATAGTTCCGATACCGGTATTGCTGTACTGGTTGGATATCCATACGAAAGGCGTTCTTCCGGTGAATATGCCAACGCCGCCACGAACCTGGGTCATCCGGTCGCCGGTTACATCCCAGTTAAAGCCAATACGCGGCGAAAGCAGGATTTTGGTTGACGGCACTTTATTGGTTGCTACGTTGTTGTCGATCGCTATTTCTGAACTGTTGAAAGCGTCATTTGCGGCGGGTTTACCCAGGAAGATGGGAATATCTGCGCGAAGTCCGTAAGTCAGATTGAAATTATCACTCACGGCAAAAGCATCCTGCGCGTAGAATCCAAGCTGCATGGCTTTTACATTGGCCACGGGTTTTGGATTCTTGGGATCAGTCGAATAGACCGTCTGGTACTGGCTCGCATAGGCGGTAGGTACGCCGGAAGCGTCATTGTAGAAGTCACTCAGGCTATTATAAGTATAGCTTCCCACCAGCCCCTGCAGGAAGACATTCTTGGAATTATAAAACTGGTTGTCGGTTCCTACCGTGAAGGTGTGACGACCAGCATAAATATTGAAATTATCCGTCAGTGTAACCGTGTTCTGGTTCAGCGAGTTGGCCTGAGAGCTGTATTCGGTTCCGAAGTTATAAGAAGCCCCGTTATCGTTGATCTTTACAGCCGGGAACAGAGATCCCGGGGTTGCACGGCTGTCTTTCGTCGATGTGAAGGTGATACGCAGCATGTTGGAATATTTGCTGCTGATATTGGAGTTCAACTCCAGCACCGTCGAGTTATTGGTCGAATTGAAATTGTAGGCATTGTTGTAGTAGCTCATCGCGGTGGGCGAGGTCTGGAAGAAGTTAAAGTTGACTCCCTTTACAAAGCTGTGGCGAATGGTCAGCTTGTCTTTCTTATCGATATTCCAGTCGATGCGCGCAAAGATAGCATCGGATTTTTTCTCGCTGTTGAAATTGTTGTACGGTCCCGGATCGTACGACCAGCCGGCATGCTGCCCTTCGTCTTTGAGGAAGGCAGACAAACTGTCGAGCGCAGAGGTCCGGATGCTGGACTGCGGAGTTCCCGGCAGGTTGGCCGGTGGTTGAGATCTTCTTTCACCCTCATAGTTCACGAAGAAAAACAGTTTGTTTTTAATGATGGGGCCGCCTAACCGGGCGCCATACTGCCAGTCGTGGAAGGTGCTCAGCGCGGCTTTCGTATCGGCGCTTTTCCCAACCAGGCCTTGATTTTGGTTGAAACCGTACACTGATCCGTGAAAGGTATTTGTCCCGGAACGGGTAACTGCATTCACACCGCCGCCGGTGAAGCCGCTCAGGGTAACGTCGTAAGGAGCGAGGATGACCTGCACCTGCTCAATAGCGTCGAATGGAATAGGGTTCAGCGCGGCCTGTCCGCCGTTGGTTCCGCTGGCGGCCAAACCAAACACATCCGTTGCATTGGCGCCGTCGATAGTGAACTGGTTATACTTATTGCTCTGTCCGGCAAAAGCGGTACCCATGGTGCTGCCGTCGGTATTGCTTCTGCGGGGCTGGGCCTGGGGAACCAACCGTACATAATCGTCGACATTCCGCGTAATGGTCGGCAGCGTCTGCAGTTCGTTCTGTGAGATCTGCAGTGAGGGGCCCTGTCGCTTGGGACTGATCAGCGGATTGCGCTGGTAGGTCACTGTTACCTGCTCCAGGCTCTTGGAGTTGTCTTCCAGAACAGCTTCCAGTCGCAACGGAGCGCCTAACGGCAGACTGATGTCATTATATGTTCGGGTATTATAACCGGCAAAGCTGATTTCGACAGTATAAGGTCCGCCGACACGCATGTTGGAGATTGTAAAGCGGCCATCGGAGAGGGCCACGGTGTTGTAGACTGTTCCTGAAGGAACATGGGTCGCAATAATGGTAGACCCGGGCAAAATCTCATTTTTTGAATTCCGGACAATCCCTGAGATTCCCGATGTGGTAACCTGGGCATTGACCGCAAACAATAACAAGAAAGAAAAAACAGAAAGCACTAATCTTTTTGTCATAAACTGTTAATTTTTTCGAGCGGTAAAGAAACAAAATCGTGGGGTCTTCCCCCCATTAAAAAATTATTAACACATGACAAGGAATCGTCGGAGGATGGAATATTTCACAAAGAAATAGAAAAAATAGAGACCAAAAATGAGGGAAAAGGCTTTTTATTTCGAGAATTTATAAATTCCGGTTCAAAAAAATAGATTTCCCATATATGTAAACATGTATGCAAATGTCCGTCACGCAACAGCACGATCAGGATCTGCGTATGAATTTGAAATGCACGGTTAATTTGTGACATTCATAAACAGTTGAAATTCACTGCAAACGCCAGAGCCTTTAATTGATTAACTTTGTGAATAACTTTTTTTATATGCTGGATAGGATTGAAGATGCGATTGAAGATATCAGGCAGGGCCGTATGGTCATCGTGGTTGACGATGAAGACCGGGAGAATGAAGGAGATTTTATTACGGCGGCAAGGCATGCTTCGCCTGAGGTGGTCAATTTTATGAGTAAGCACGGGCGTGGATTGATCTGCGCGCCGTTAATTGAAGAAAGATGCGATGAGCTCTCACTGGAATTGATGGTGAATAATAACACCGCTTTGCATGAAACGGCATTCACCGTTTCGGTCGATTTATTAGGACATGGATGCACCACCGGTATTTCGGCGCACGACCGGGCGCTCACCATAAAAGCATTGATCGATCCGGCAACCAAACCGGCAGATCTTGGTCGTCCGGGACATGTTTTTCCGCTGCGGGCAAAAAAAGGAGGCGTGCTTCGGCGCGCCGGGCATACCGAAGCAGCCATCGACCTGGCCAGACTGGCCGGTTTTGAACCGGCGGGCATACTGGTGGAGATTATGAATGAAGATGGCAATATGGCCCGCCTTCCCCAACTGCTGGAAATTGCAAAGCGATTCGACTTTAAACTCATTTCCATCCGTGACCTGATTGAATACCGCCTGAAGACCGACTCCCTGATCGAAGAAATTGTGCGGGTAGATATGCCCACAAGGTATGGGCATTTCAAGCTCATCGCTTTCAAAGAAAAGAATACATCCAACGAGCACCTGGCATTGATAAAAGGGGAATGGAAAGAGCAGGAACCGGTTATGGTCCGGGTTCATTCATCCTGTTTCACCGGCGATATCCTGGGTTCCCTGCGTTGCGACTGTGGGGAGCAGTTGCATAAAGCCATGCAAATGGTGGAAGCTAACGGAAGCGGGGTCATTCTTTATATGAATCAGGAAGGGCGCGGCATCGGTCTGCTGAATAAATTGAAAGCCTATAAGCTCCAGGAAGATGGAATGGATACCGTGGAAGCGAATATTCATCTGGGCTTTCCGATGGATAAACGGGACTATGGCGTTGGCGCACAGATTTTAAGATACTTAGGCATTACGCGATTGAAACTGATCAGCAATAATCCACGCAAACGTACCGGCCTTTCCGGCTATGGACTGGAGATCGTGGAAACCATACCCATCCAGATTCCGCCGAACCCGCACAATGCACGCTATCTTCAGACCAAGCGTGATAAGTTGGGGCATGAGTTGTTTGAGGAGCAGTGAAGGCAAATGTGATAATGTGGAAATATGAAAATTTGAAAATGTGGGGACGCTCATCTTCACATTTCCACATCTCCACATCATCACATTATTTATTGTTTTTTACTTCCACCGAATCGGTCTCCGTCTTTTTCTTTTTCCCAAAGATCTCATCAACACGGTCAAAATCGCGACGATAGGAAATACTCGTACCGGAGCTGTTGGTGGCGTGGTTATTTACATTCAGGTAATTATAGGAATCGCGGTAGAAAAAGGTGAGCACGATGCGGCCGTTCTGTGTGATTTTCCATTCCGCGGTAACATTGGGCAAAAACTGGACTGCCGCGTATTGCATTTGTTGTTCGGTTAACCCGAAATCCAGTGCGCTTCCCACGGTGAAGGTCAGCCGCTCATTCAAAAAGCTTTTGATCACCGACATGTTCAGGTTGGTGCGGTCGTAGGTCCTGTCTGTTGCATCAGAAAGCCCCATGCCGTTATAGAATGAGGTGTTGAAATTTACCCGGATGCTCTTGTCCTTGAAAACATTCTGGAAAATGCTTGAGAAACGGGTGCTCAGGGCGCTGGATATGAATCCGGATATGCTGTTAAAAAAGATGCCTCCAACGGCTTCGTTTGCGCTGATAGCGCTTCCGGTGAGGCTTAATGGTCCGAAACTGTTAAAGACCAGCAGGAATGCCACCTGTTTGTTCAATTCGTTCGGATCGGCCACGATATACTGGTTCAGCAGCGCAGTGGTATAGAAATCATTGCGCAGCTCGCTGTTGGGAGGAAGCTGAATATCGAAGGTGATGGCCGGATGCATCAGCTTATCGGTCAGGTTGGCGATCACCCAAACAGTTCCATGATAGCTTCTCAGTTTATCAGAGCCCTGCAGGATCTTATCTGAAAGATCGAGATCGGCGAATTGCACATTTTCGGCGGAATAAACAGCCTGGATATTGATATCGGCGTTGTAAGGGTCGCCCGTCCATTGAATATAATTGTCGGCGCCCTCCATGAACACGAAAGGCTTGCGGATAAAAGACTGAAAAGAGAAATTGTAATTGCCCCGGTCGATCTCGTATTTGCCGCGCATATTCATGTTCGTGTTGGTGCCCACCTGGAGCTGCAGGTTGCCATGCCCGGTCGCCTTGATAATGTCGCGCGTTAATGGATCAATGATGAGGTAAATATTGGCATAGTTGTTTGCCGTTACGTCGACGTTGACAGTAAAATTTTCCTGTCCGCTTAACATTCGCTGCGGTTTCATTTCTTTCCCATATACTTTCCAGACAATGAAATCGGCATCGGCGCTTTCCCGGCTCGTCGTCGTAGGAATAAAAATATTGGAGCTGTCGGTTGGCGCCCCTTTGATATACATCTGCAGATCTTCCTGGGGCCCGATGAGCCGGACGTTCGCACTTCCGATCATTGTTCCGTAGAACTGGTTATTATCGGCGATGGTCGTATTCAGCAGCAGCAGCTTATTGGTATTGATGACGAAGTCGTACCGCATGTCGCGCCAGGAATGGTGGTAGATCACGGATTTGCTTACTTCAGCTTTATTTCCGAGGCTGTCGGTTACCTGGAAGGATCCGAAATCGATACGGTCGGCGCGCAGATGAACCGTAGCATTCGGTATTTTATAAGTGCACTGGGTATAGTTCACATGCAGGCTGCCGGATTTCAATTGCAGGTCGCCGATATAGTTCAGATCATGCCCGGTCCCCACTATCTGGAGCTGGCCTGTAGCATATCCCGTAACATTGCTGAACACGCCATCCAGGTATTTCTGCAACAGATCGATCCGGGTATTGACAATATTCGGTACCATGATATTGATCGGCTGGGTGGCGCTGTCGGCGGTATTGATCACGCCGGTGAGATCAAAATGATAATCCATATTGTCCGAATGAACCCGGGTATTCACCATGCCGCTTTGTTTGTTGTAATCCGCTTCAAGGGTCAGTTTGCCGATGGAGTCGTTGGAAAACCGGAATTCTTCTGCATGACCATTGAAGCGCAGGTCGGTATGGTTGAACGGATCGGTGATGTCTGCCGTTCCGGTCAGCAATCCCTCAATGCGTTCATCCGGAACAAAGAAAGGCGTGAAATCGCCGATGTTCACCTTTTGAATTTCAATATGCACATCGTTCCAGTTGCCTTCACCTGAAGGATGCGTGCTGACGAGAATCTGTTGCTGTCCGCTATAAATGCGCAGCGCATTGGCGCCGACGATATTCTTGCTGAATGAGAGCTCCCCGTTTTTATCGATTGTCCAGGTCTTGCTATTGATGTCGAAGGTGGAGGGATTGAACTTGATCCTGGCTCCATCGCTAAGCGTTTGTACCTGAGCCGATACATTAGCGGCATTCAGGGTTTGGTTGGCGCTGGTGGTGAATTGTACATCGGACAAATCGTTGAAGGACCTGACATGAATGTGGGTGGACGGGAAATGGAGGCTGTCATTGATGTACACTTCGGCTATACGGGTATCCGCCGAAAGGCTATCGAAATTCCCGTTTGCCCTGAGGTCGACCTTATAAAAGTTAATGCTCTTATAGCTGAATTCAGGAATACTGGCGTTCAGGTTTAACAGGTTCTCTGTACTGTTGATACGACCCGTAATATTGGTCATGTTGAATCCGCTGATATTCTTGTCGAACAGGTCTAAGTAAGGATCAACATTTCGCGTCGTAATGACAAAACTGAATTTCTCTGCCGACAGTTTCTGCGTATTGGGTTTGATATAGCTTGGGTAATAGCGATGCAGGAATTCCTGAAAGGCAGCCGGCAATTCATGAATCGAAAACTCACCCACGATGGCGCCTTCAAACTCATTGCTCATCACGGTAATGGTTTTGCTGCTGTCGATAATGTCTGATGCGACCACGAGGGAATCGAAGGAAAGTCGTTCTCCTTTCTTGATCAGCGTGGCATCATATATCCGGGCCTTGCCGAGGAAGTGGTCAATATCGTTGCCGGAGAAATTAAAGCGCAGTTTGCCATTAAATATCAGGCTGTCTTTTACAAAATGAAGCGTCCTGAGATCGGCATTGTCGATGGAAGCGTCGAAGTCGAATTTTGGCGTCGGGCCGCTGAAATCTATCAGGCCATTGAGCGTGGCCAACAGGTTTGAATCTTTGGAGATAATGGTTCCGTTGAACCGTTTTTTAGTGGCCTGCCCATTGACGAAAATGTCCG
This sequence comes from Puia sp., assembly GCA_035548895.1. Classification (GTDB taxonomy): domain Bacteria; phylum Bacteroidota; class Bacteroidia; order Chitinophagales; family Chitinophagaceae; genus Puia. The sequence continues at coordinate 33,089 of DASZRP010000165.1, forward strand.
TATAACGATAACCTAAGTAATTCATTTCACGGATATTCCCGTCGAGTACGGCATTCGCCGTGTTCATGGCCAATCCGCTGCCGCTTACCCTGCCGCGAAAAGAGATGGCGCCGAGGCTGCTATCGCCCATCAGCTTGCCCAGCTCGAGATCGTTGGTCAGTAAGGTGCCGGAATAAACGGTGGGTCCGCGGGAAGGGAATTGCATGCTGAGGTTGGTCACCATGCTGCCGATATTGGTCGTTATCGTTCCGGAGGTGGTGAAATTATTGATCGTGCCGAAGAAATTACCCGTGAAATGCAGTTGCCTGATCTGGTCTATATGCGGTTGCTGAATATTCTTCAGTGAAGGAACAAAGGTGATGACATC
>DASZRP010000166.1:0-6791 GCA_035548895.1 Puia sp.
TCCCCCGGTGTCGACGTGGCCATATCGTCGGCCACCATGTTCTTGAACAGTTTAGCAACCACCCAGGAATTTTGCCAGCCGCCGGGCGTTTCAAAACAAATGGAATAGGCGCCGATAATGGAACGTTCAAATTCGGTTACGTTGTTCCAGGGCGATTGCGGCGGCCGCTTGAGTTCGAAGAATTCTTGCTTTTTACAGGAGACTGTCAGCATCAACAGCGCAGCCGTCATGATCAATATCTTTTTCATCTTTCAGGTGTTTTAGAATTTGATGGAAATGCCTGCTGAAGTGGTCAATAGCTGAGGCAGATTATAGCTGGACACGAATCCCAATCCTTCCGGATCCCATCCAGGATAGCTCGTTGCCGTAAAGAGATTGTCTACGGTGACAAAAACCCTGAGGGCCTGCATTTTCATTTTGCTGCAAACCGGTTGCGGAAGATTGTAGGCGAGGGTGATATTCTTCAGCTTGATGAAATCTCCTTTATAAACCCAGGTGTCCAGCGCTGTTCTCGAGTCGAAAGAACTATAGACCGTTCCATCCGGCAGGTTGATATTGCCATACCAATCCAGCCGGGGATATTTGGCTTTATCACCAGGCTTGGTCCAGTAATTACCAATGAGATCTTTTTCCATCATACCCACGAGATTGGTCTGCAGGTTCCTTCTTCTCACGTAGTCGAGGATATAATTACCTCCCTGGAAAATGATCTGGAAGCTCAGCTCGATGCCTTTATAATTCAGCGTGTTTGAAAAGCCGCCATAATACTTCGGCAGGGAATTCTTGCCGTCGATATGAAATTTATTGCTGGCGATATTCGCGGAATTCGCGATCACCGTCATGTCGTTGCCATTGGCATCTTTCATGTTACGAGTAATGCCCGTCTGATCGTAGTAATCCTTGTCCAGCACATATACCATCCGAAAGCCGGTTTCGGGATCAACGCCTGCACTTTTAGCCAGGTAGAACTCATTGATGCTGGAGCCGGTCTTCGTGATGAACTGTCCTTCCGTTCCGCTGATCATGCCCTTGCCGCTGTTATCGATAGAGGGAAGCAGTTTCTTTACCACGTTGTGGTTAAACGAGATATTGAAGTTGGTTTTCCAGAAGAAGTTGCGGTTCGTGATGTTGGTAGACGTAATATCGAATTCATACCCGCTGTTCAGGAGATCGCCGATATTTTCCCAAATCGAATTGCTTCCCACCAGGCCGACCGACAGGGGTACGGGCGCCTGCAGCAGCAGTCCCTTGACCAGCTTGTGGTAATAGTCGAAGGACCCATTGATACGGTTCTTCAGCAGCTGGAAATCCAACCCCACGTCGGCATTGTCCGTTGTTTCCCAGGTCAGGTTGCTGACGCCGATCGATGTAATACTGGTCCCGTTCAGCGAAAGCAGGTCGGGACTTCCGAAAGGATTATTTCCTGAATAGCCGGTTACGTTCAGGTTAGAGGGAATGTTCTGGTTTCCGGTTTGTCCAAAGCTTCCCCTGATCTTGAGGAAAGTATTCGGCCCCACCCAGTCCATAAAGTGTTCCTTCGAAATCACCCAGGCGGCGGAGAACGCCGCAAAAGTTCCCCAGCGATATTCCGGGGTGAAAGTGGATGTGCCGTCATAACGCAGGCTGAAGCCGGCGAAATATTTCCCGTTGTAGTTATAGTTGGCGCGACCGAAATAGGCAAGCAGGTAGTTTTCGCCGAACAGTCCGGAAGACATATACAAGCGCTGGTTAGGTGTTCCCAATTCCTGATAGGTTCCTACCAGGCCCTGGCCCTGCATCTGCCGGTTCCATCCCGAACTCCGCTGCGCTTCCACCCCGCCGACCACATTCACACTATGCAAACCGAAAGAGCGGTTATAGGTGCCGTAAAGGTTGTAGTTAAGTGTTTGCTGGTTTACGTTTTGATCGGAAGCATAGCTGCCGTTCTCCCGCAGCACATTGGACACCCAGAAGTTCATACTGTTCTGCAGCAGGTCGAGCGAAACTTCCGTACGCAGCTTCAGGCCCTGCACAAAGGGAAAGGAATATTCTGCATAGAGACCGCCCAGAATACGTTGCATATTCACTACATCGATGAGGTTGGCCGGATCGATAGAAGCTGCGGGATTCATTCCCGTCTGGGGATTGTAATAGAGCGCCGGGTTCGCGAGGCTATGCACCGGGTACCAGGGAATGGCGTTGGTATTCAGAAAATCGAAACCGCCGGAAGTTCCTGATACGTTACCGCTTTCAAAATCGGTAGAATTCTTCACGCGGTTGTTCTTGGTCAGCGAGAGGTTCATTTTCAAACCTACGGCCAGGTTGTTCAGGGGGCGCAGGTCGATGTTCGAACGGGTAGTATAGCGTTGCAAGCGATTTCCCTTCATCACACTTTCGTCATCGCGGTAGTTCCCGGAAATGTAGTAGTTCACCTTATTTGCTCCGCCCGATACTGAAAGTGCGAGATTCTGATGGCTTCCCTGGCGCATCAGTTGATCGAACCAGTTGGTATTGGTGCTGGCGGCCTGATCACGGGTCAGGAATTCGGTGGAGTAAGGCACTTTGGAATAGTGATCCGTCATCTGGAAAGAACCCTGCCCATTGTCTTTCGCCGCTTCATCCATGATGCTCAGCCACTGGGTCGTGTTCATATACTCCACTTTGTGAAAGGGCAGGTTGGAAACGCCTCCGCTGTAATCTATGTTCACGGAGGCTTTCCCTGACTTGCCTGTTTTTGTGGTTACAATGATAACGCCGTTCGACCCGCGCGATCCATAGATGGAAGTCGCCGCAGCGTCTTTAAGTATTTCGATCGATTCAATATCGTTGGGATTGATCAGCGACATGGGCGACTGGTCCGTCGTTCCTTCATTGTCCAGCGCAGAATTGGTGATGATGGGAATACCATCGATGATCCAAAGCGGGTCTACTCCGGCATTGATGGAACTGTGGCCGCGAATGGTGATCTGCGCTTCGGCACCCGGAACGCCGGAAGTACCCTGAACATTCACGCCCGCTGCCTGGCCCTGGATGAGATCGGCAAAATTGGATGAACCAGACCCGTTGGAGAATTGGTTCGATTTGATTGTCGACACAGCGCCGGTCAGTTCCCCTTTCTTTTGTGATCCGTAACCGATCACGACGAGCTGATCCAGGCCAGAGGCAGCCTGCGTCAGTCGTATAAAAAGTTCTCTTTTCCCTTTGACCGGCACTTCGACCTTGTCGTAACTCAGGTAAGACACGACGAGCACGGCGCCTTCCGGAACCTGGAGCTGGAATTTTCCGGACTGGTCGGTAGAGGTACCTATCGTATCACCCTTCACCAGAATGGTTGCCGAAGGCAAGGGCTCCCCGGTAGCGGCATCTGTGACCTGGCCCGTGATGGTGATTGGGACCGGTGCTTCCTCCAGCACGGCAGAAGGCAACTGAGTTTTCTCCTTAACGACAATTGTTTTACCAATGATCGTATAGGTGAGCTCCTGGTTTTGGAACATCTGCTGCAGGGCATTGTCAAGCGGCGTATGACTGAATTTCAGGTCCAGCCGTTTTGCTTTCTTCAGCGATGAACTGTTGTACAGAAATTCGAATCCCGTTTGCTTTCGGATCACCCGGAACACCTCTTCCAGGGAAGCCTGCTGTTTGGAAAAGGTGATATCCTGGGCGAAAGCGTGCCCGCTGACTTGTATGCAGGATGCCAGGATGAGGAAAATGGTGAGTCTCATGACAAGCAGAATTGGTGCCCGGTTAGCCCTGCTTCTTGGCAAAGAGAGACCGGTAAAGTTTAATTTCATAACTTCGCTTTGTTTGGGTTTTAATTTCAGTATTAGCAAGAATCCTCTTCTAAACGGGTTGCCCAAACATCCTTCCGGAAGCAGCTCCAATGCTTCCGGTTTTTGTTTGGAAACCCAGCTCGTTGTTTATCTTAAAAATTCGTTTTAGTCCATAACCGTTATCGTTTTACCTGCCGTTTTAAAATGAACAAACCCAGTCAGCTCCAGGCGCTGCAATAGACTGCCGACTTCGTCGTACCGCGACATTACGCCACTGAAATTTTTGTTACTTAGGTTCTTCGTTGCGTATACGATTTTCACATCATACCACCGGGAAATATCGCGCATGATGGTTTCTATATTGGTATTGTCGAACAGGAATAAGTTTTTCGTCCATGCCAGGGTCATGTCCAGATCTGCCGGCGCTACCTGCATAGTTTGGCTTTGCGCGTCGATCGCAGCCTGTTCTCCCGGCTTCAACAACCGGCTTCCTTTTTTTCCGGATACCTTCACCGATCCTTCCGCCAGTGTCGTTCTGAACGATGCCTCGTCGGGGTAGGCATTCACATCGAAATGGGTTCCAAGCACCTGCACTTCCGCGGCGTCTGCCTCCACCAGAAAAGCCCTGCCCTGCGCTCTAGCGACCTCGAAATATGCTTCGCCCGTAAGCCAGACCTGACGCTGTTTTCCAGTGAATGCAACGGGATAACGCAGCGAACTTCCGGCATTGAGCCAAACCTGCGTGCCATCGGATAAGCTCAGTTTGAACTGACCGCCCAATGGGGTGGTAATCGTGTTATAAACCAGCTTCCCGTCTTCGTTGTCCGGCAGAGCACCGGTATTGATGTATGAAAGTTCACCGGCTTGCCGGCTTTCGACATTGGCGGCCCCCTGTACCAGCCGGATATGCTGCTGCCCGCTATCCAATATCACCCGTTGCCCATTCGACAGCGTCAGGATTGCTTTATTACTTCCGGGGCGGATCGCATGCCGGTTATCCTGTTCATTGCTGCTCACCCGGGCTGTTGGCTGCAATTCAGGCTTCCGGTTCACCAGGGTATAGACCAGTAAGCTACCGGCCACAAGCAGCACTGCCGCCGCTGCTGCTATCCGCAACGGCCTGGAAAACAATCCTCTTACCTTCCCTGTGCTTTTTGAATCCTGCGCCTGAATAATCGTCCAGGTTCCCTGCCTGACATGTTCTTTCAGCCGGTCAACTTCTTCCGGACTGAGTTCCTCCAGGCCCAACTCGTATTCAAACAGGTCATAATAGGAATTCACCCATTGCCGTTCGTCATCTGTCGCTGTACCCAATCTGCATTTTTGCAGGAGTTCAAGAAACCGGTTTTTGTCCATCCGATAATTGATTAATGCTTGACGTACCCAGCTATGACAGTTGAAAAAGGAGAAATCCCAAACAGGGGAAAAAAATTTATAAAATAAATGAAGCGGGGTGGCTGAAGATTATTTACCGGAGAGCCAGAGCAGGATCAGGCAAAAAGAACCTTCGGAAAGGTGGGTGCGGAGAAAGGTCACTGCCCTGCCGAGCTGGTTCTGTACCGTTTTTCTGGATAGGGAAAGTTCATGAGCAATTTCTTCGGTGGATCGTCCTTCCTGGTAATATTGCCTGAATATGATCTTCCGTTGCGAAGGCAGGGAATCGACGAGCAAGCCGTAGCGGTCGATCAGCTCATGCTGCAGGGTCAGCGCGTCGGCCTGGTTTTGCTGGTGGAATACTTTCTCCGGCATCAACTGTTCGATCGGCACATAACGTTGCTCTTTCTCGAACAGATTCAGCACGCGGTTGCGGACCGCGGTATGGAGATAGGCTGACAGGTTTTCGATCTGCAGTTCTTCCCTTCTGAGCCAGAGGCTGGCGAAGATGTCCTGTGCGATATCCTGAACCTGAGCGTGATTTCTAAGTCTTTTGAAAGCGCTGTTATAGACAGTATACCAGTATTTATCGTATAAGGCATTGAAAGAATCCACGGAGCCTTCGCGGAGTTTATTCAGCAGTAAGCAATCGTCATTTTGGCTAAGCGGCATCATATCGGTCCAAGGTAAAAGGCTGCAATATAAAACACCTTCTATTTCTGCAATCGTCGATTCTAAGTTAGGGTTTTATTTGAAAATGCAAATTTTTCAGACAGGCGGACAGAGAGGGTTCCCGGTGGTTGACGGTTGGCGGTGGACGGAAGTCCCGTTAACTGTTAACCGTCTGCCGTTAACCTAATGATGGATTTCCCGCCAATCCGCACCTTCGCGCTGCGCGGAATCAAAGGATCGAAACGTTCCGGCGTAATATAGATCACCAGCAGGACCAGAAAGGGGAAGAAAACATAGGGAATCGTATCGCCCCAAAGACAAGCAGGAGTATCGATGCGTGCCGATGCCGGGTCGTCCGGCAGATAACGCAGGCCAATCTGCTCACCCGGTTTCAGCGGAACATTCATATTTCCGTGGACCTCGACACTATCACCCCGATATAAAATACGGATCACCGGATAAGTGGATATTCCCAGTGCGGAGCCGAGATCGCCGTGGCCTACAAAATACATGGTGCCGGTGGTCTTTACCGACCGGGCCAGCCAGATAAGACGGTAGACGGGTACCGGGCAGACCAGCAGGATGAATAGTAAGCCCATAAACTGGTTCCTGGTGAGCATCATGGCAGAGGAACGTGAAAGAGCCTGGATTATTTTGAATTTTCCCGCGGTGAAAAAATCTTAACTTTTAGGAACTTCTATTTTATGGCAAGGCGGAAAGGCAAAGAAAAAGTAGCTCTGCCTCCCGATTTGATTTCCCCAATTAACCCGAAAGCCTTATTTTTGCGGCCCTGCATTGCCCGCCGTAGTCCGAAGGACGCAGGCGGGCGGACAGCGCGGTTCAGCCTTCGCCCTGAAAGGGCTCCGGCGAACAAGGTGCGGTAGCTCAGTCGGTAGAGCAAAGGACTGAAAATCCTTGTGTCGGCGGTTCGATCCCGCCCCACACCACGAAGAAGCGATTATGAAGTGAATTCATGGTCGCTTTTTTTTTTGTTAT
>DASZRP010000167.1:0-5467 GCA_035548895.1 Puia sp.
CCGAATATCAATCCCGAAAAAATACCGGCTTATCCAGACAGCCGTTGGGATCGATCCAATCAGGTAGGCAAAAAAGATAAATAAGACTTCCTTCATGAAAGCTTAGGGATAGTTGGATTTCAAAAGTAACTAAAAATTACTATTAAACCTTAAGGTGTTACAGATTCGCGCTTTTTTAAGCTGAAACTCATCCAGTTATCACGAATACCCAAAACCTGCATCACCAGGCCGGCTTTTCGGGCAGCTTCACTGAGCTCCTGTTCGTCCGTCTGCAGCACGCCGCTCGCCATTATAACGCCTTTTAGGGCCAAATGTTGCCGCATTTCGCCCATGCTGTCCAGCAATACCCGGAGGTTGATATTGGCTAAAATAATATCGAAAACCCCCTCCTCTATCAAATTGTCTTTCTTTGCCAGGGAAATTGCGGTTGCCTTGTTCACCTTCAGGTTTTCCCTTGCATTTTCAATGCTCCAGTCGTCGTTATCGATAGCCCGAACACTTGCTGCGCCCAGTTTTTCTGCAAGGATTGCCAATATGCCGGTACCCGTACCGAAATCAAGCACTGTTGAACCGGAAAAATCCAGAGATCTCATCGCTTCGATCATCAGGTAAGTGGTGGCATGATGCCCGGTTCCGAAACTCATCTTAGGCGTGATCTGCAGCTCGTACTGAACTCCGGGAATCGGATCATGAAAAGCGGCGCGTATTGCGCAAAAATCATCTATGACCACTGGTTGAAAATCCTTTTCCCAATCCGCATTCCAGTTTCTCGGCTCGATGCGTCGCCTGGTGAACAGCGGATTTTTATTTTCGCTGTTACCCGCTGCCTGCTGCAATTGTTTGATCAGTTCTTCCTCCGCATAAAACATTTCCGGGATGAACGCATGCAGCAAACCCTCCTCTTCTTCAAAACCTTCGAACCCGATCCGGCTAAGCTGAGCGACGAGCATATCGGATTCCTGCTCATTGCTCACCGGGATCGTGATCTCTATGTATGTATTCATGATGACCTCCCTTAAAAGCCGATGGTTGACAGTTACCGAAAATCCGGATATGCTGTCAACCATCATCTATGATAAAAGCAAAACTTATTCCTTATTATCCGGCTCCTGCTTTTGCATTGGCCTTCCCTCAGGCTTCGGCATAAGCGCTTTGCGGCTCAGCTTGAATTTTCCGGTCTTGTTATCGATGCCGATGAGCTTCACCTTCACCACATCGTTTTCATTCAATACGCCATCCATCGTTTCCAGTCTTTTCCAGCTGATCTCGCTGATATGTAACAGACCTTGTTTCCCGGGCAGGAATTCGACAAATGCACCGTAGGGCATTACCGATTTTACCTTGGCTTCGTAAACGCCGCCTACTTCCGGCACGGCTACGATGCCTTTGACCCAGGCTACGGCTTTGTCGAGCCCTTCTTTCGCAGGACTGAAAATGCTGACCTCTCCATAGTTCCCGACTTCTTCTATATTGATCGTCGTTCCGGTTTCCCTTTGAATTTCCTGAATGATCTTTCCCTGTGGCCCGATCACGGCGCCGATAAATTCCTTGTCGATGAACAGCTTTTCCATGCGTGGTGCATGCGGCTTCACTTCTTCTCTTGCCGCCGGCATGCAATTGTACATCGCTTCCAGTATATGAAGACGACCCTTTCTCGCCTGCTCCAATGCTTCGCGCATCGTTTCCATGCTCAGTCCGTCTACTTTGATATCCATCTGAACGCCGCAAATGCCGTCCCTGGTTCCGGTCACTTTGAAATCCATATCGCCGAGGTGGTCTTCATCGCCCAGGATATCCGTGAGCACTGCGTGCTTATTGTCGGAAGGACGAGTGATCAAACCCATCGCCACACCGCCCACATGCTTGGGAATTGGCACACCGGCATCCATCAGCGCCAGGGATCCTGCACATACTGTGGCCATCGACGAAGAACCGTTAGATTCCAGCACATCGCTCACCACGCGCACGGTATAAGGATACTCCTTGCCCGGCATCATCTTCCTGAGCGAACGCATGGCCAGATTACCATGGCCCACTTCGCGGCGTGCCGGAGCGCGCATCATTTTTACTTCTCCAGTGGAGAAAGGGGGAAAATTATAGTGCAGAATAAACTTGGTATAGTCTGATTTCGCTGCGCTCTCCACAAGCAATTCATCGAGCGGAGTGCCCAGGGTTACCGTGGTAAGCGACTGGGTTTCTCCACGGGTGAACAGCGAAGATCCATGAGGCGTCGGAAGCGGATCCGTTTCCATCGACAGCGGCCTCACTTCTTCCAGTTTACGGCCATCGAGCCGCACGCGTTCATCCAGGATCATATTGCGAACGATCTCCCATTGCAGATCGGCATAATATTTCTTTGCCAGTTTCTTTTCCGCATCGGTGGCTTCTTCGCCAAGGCTTTCGATCAACTCCTGCTTTACCTTGTCGTAGGCTTCGCTGCGTTCGTGCTTGCTGCTGCCTGCTCTCGAGATCTGATATATTTTATCTTTGGAGAAAGCAATGACTTTTGCCTGCAACTCTTCATTCTGCTCCGGCTTTTTATAATCACGCTTTCCTTTAACGCCGACTTTGGCGCGAAGTTCTTCCTGTGCTTTGATCTGAACGCGGATGGCTTCGTGGGCCAGTTCGAGCGCTTTTACCAGATCCTCCTCGCTGCATTCGTTCGCTTCCCCTTCCACCATGAGCAGGTTCTTTTCGGTGGCAGCGATCAGAAACTCGAGATCGGCGTTTTCCATTTCGGTCCTCGTCGGATTCACGATGAACCGGCCATTGAGCCGGGCGATGCGCACTTCACTGATGATCTCCTTGATGGGAATATCGGAAACGGCAAGCGCCGCGGAAGCAGCTAATCCGGCTAATGCATCCGGCATGATCTCCGCGTCGCTGGAGATCAGGGTAACCAATACCTGAACATCGCAGAAATAATCTTCCGGAAATAAAGGCCTCAGCGCACGGTCGATCAGGCGGCTGGTGAGCACCTCATAGTCGTTGAGGCGGGCTTCACGTTTAAAAAACGAACCGGGGATTCTGCCGGCGGAAGCAAATTTTTCCTGATAGTCAACGGAAAGCGGGAAGAAATCCTGGCCTTCTTTAGGATCTTTATTGGCCACCACGGTGGCAAGAATAATACAATTGCCCTGTTGCAGGGTCACGGCTCCGTCAGCCTGGCGGGCAAGCTGGCCGGTTCCCAGTGTAATCGGTTGGCCTTCACCGGTAGTAGTGAAGCTAACGCTAATTGGCTGTGATAACATAATCGTAATGCGTTTGAATGGAGGGCCCGGTTAATGAAGAAAGGACCCGGAGAAAGTTTAACGAATCATCGTAATGAGAGCACCTGAAAAAACGATTCCCAATGGCTCATTGGGAATCATCATCTTTCTTGTCTGTTTATTTTCTTAAACCGATCTTTTCGATCAGCTGGCGGTAACTTTGCAGATTGGTGTTGCTCAGGTAGGTCAGCAGGCGCTTCCGCTTGCCGACAAGCTGCATCAGACCCCGGTGGGTCGAAAAATCCTTCTTGTTTTGCTGAAGGTGCTCAGAGATCCGGTTGATCCGCTCGGTCAACAGAGCGACCTGCGATTCAACGGAACCGGTATTCTTTGCACTGGCTCCGAAAGTGGTGAAGAATTCAGCTGTTTTTTCTTTTGTCAAATAAGGCATCTCAATTTTTTTTTAAGGCATCCAGATAATATTCTGCTAATTTCGGCGCGAAGGTAGCAAATTATTCCCAATTATGCCCTTTTCGCCTGAAAATACGCCGGGTATGCGGGTTGAAGTCACCGTCATCTCAGACCTGGTTACCGATTACCGCGTTCACAAGATCTGCCAGACCCTCACCGAGGCAGGTTACCGCGTCCGGCTCACCGGCAGTAAAAGCCGGCAAAGCCTTGATTTAGAACCGCGTGAATATGAAACCTGTCGGATAAAGCCCTGGTTCCGGCGCACCGCTCTTTTTTACCTGGAATACAATATCAGGCTGTTTTTCCGGCTGCTGTTTCGCAAAACCGACGTCTATCTCGCCAACGACCTGGATGTTATCCCGGCAACCCGGGCCCTTGCCCTTATGCGTAGAAAGCCGCTGGTCTATGATTCCCATGAATATTTCTTAGGCGTGGCCGGCATGGACGGGAAACCGCTCCGGCGAAAGATCTGGGGCCTGGTGGAAAGGCGGCTGTTCAAACGACTGAAATACGGCTATACGGTCTGTGAATCCATCAGCCGGCTTTACCGGGAGGAATATGGCAAGACCCTGCTGGTGGTCCGGAATCTGCCCTGGCTGAACGGCCGGCAGGAGGCCTATAGCGAAGAAGAAAAATTGCAGATCGCCCAAATAGACAACCTGATCCCCAAAGGCAAACACCTCCTGCTGCTACAGGGCGCCGGCATTAACGCATTTCGGGGCGCCGAAGAGCTGGTCAGATCAATGAATTTTTTAGACGGAAAAGATTTTCACCTGCTGCTCATCGGCGGAGGCGATGTGCTCGGCAATATCCGGAAAATGATCGGAACGCACCAGTTGCAGGACAAAATCACGATCATTCCGAAACTGCCTTTCCGCTGGCTTCCCCATTTCACGAAGCAGGCGCAATTAGGACTGTCCATCGACCATCCCGATGTTCCCAATCACCGGTACAGCCTGCCCAATAAATTATTCGAATATCTGCATGCCGGAGTTCCCGTGCTGGCCAGCCACATGGTGGAGCAGGAAAGGATCATCGATCAATACCAGGTTGGCAGTTTTATCGATTCTCATGAACCGGAACGGATCGCGCAAAAAATCGTTGAAATTTTCCAGGATTCCCAACAATGGAAAATATGGCAGGAAAATACCCGTTTGGTAAAAAAAGAGCTGAACTGGGAAAATGAGTGCAAAATAATCATCGATCTTTTTAAACAAGTCCAACAGGATTCGGTTAGTTAATAGTCAGTGCCAGATAAAAAGCTCCATATCGTTTGTCATGACGTCCCCTATCCGCCGGACTATGGTGGAGTATTCGATCTATTTTACAAGATCCGGTCGCTGCACGAAGCCGGCGTACATATCACGCTGCACTGCTTTGAATATGGCCGTGGGGAACAACCTGTTTTAAACCAATATTGCGAATCGGTTCATTATTATTCCCGCCGAACCGGCCACAAAGGGATCTCGCATCGCCTTCCTTATATTGTCTGCTCGCGCTCCAATCCGGAATTGCTTGAGCGGCTGCTACAAGATGATTTTCCCATCCTGCTGGAAGGCGTGCATTGCACTTATCTCCTGAACGATCCTCGTTTTTCTGACAGGAAAGTATTTGTGCGTCTGCATAATGTTGAATCCATTTATTACAGGCAATTGGCTGCATGCACCCGTTCCTGGTTCAGAAAATTATATTATCTGCATGAAAGCACGGTGCTGAAAAAATATGAAAAGCAAATCGCTGCCCATTGGCCCCTGCTGGCCGTAAGTCAGTCCGACGCCGAAGCAGCT
>DASZRP010000168.1:0-24565 GCA_035548895.1 Puia sp.
GGACAGCGTCAAGCAAATAGATGTAGCAGGCAACCAATTACCGGGATATAATTTTACTTACAGTCCTGTACAACTCCCGATTTTTGAATCCTATGCGCAAGACTATTGGGGATTCTATAACGGCGCTTCGACGAATACCAAGCTGCTGATATTTGATGAACCGCTGCCGGGAAACAATGCCAACCCACCCAGCACGACCTACGGTGCTAACAGAAATGTCCAGCCAGATTCCATGATGGCCGGTATGTTGCAAAAGATTACTTTCCCAACCGGAGGGTATTCTGTATTCACTTATGAGCCAAATCTAATCGGTTCAACAGTTACAGGTGGCATACGAATAAAAAAAATTGTAAGCTACGACGGAAATGGCGGAGGATTAACCAAAACGTATAAATATAGCCAGGAACAGAGCATATCCAACTTGTACAACGGCGACATATCTAACTTAGGATCAAATTGGGAAATGCCTTATCGCAACCTGGAACCAAAATATCCGGGCGATATGGCAGGATGTTGGAGAACTTTCGTGACTTACTTGGAAAGTTTCCCTCTTCCCATTGGGTCATCAAGCGGAGCCGCGGTATGTTATGGGCAAGTAGAAGAGTACAGCGACTCGTCAAATGGCCAGGGCGGTAAAACGGTTTATACCTATTCGACTACACAAGATCAATCTCCATCGCTTGCGCCGCAGAATATTGTTACCAATGAATGGGATCGGGGAAGACTGCTTACTGAATTAAAGTATAAATCAAATGGTTCCGGCGGCTTTGTTTTGTTGTCTACTCACGTCAATAATTATACGTTTAAAAATAGAAATTATGATATTAAGGCAATTGTTTCGAGGGCGGGAACACTTTATCAGAACTGTCCGCTAACTCAATTTTTGGTTGGAAGCTGCACGGGATTTGATGCAAGAAACGCCATAATATCCGTATTTAACCCATATACCATAGGTAATGAATATGTAACTCAAACGGTTGACATTGTTTACGACCAGAATGGAGCAAATCCCCAGACTACCACGGTCAATTATTTCTTCGACGACACTGCCAACATACTCCCTACGAGAACAGAAACGATCGACAGCAGGGGCACATTAGTCAGGTCATATCAATGGTATCCGTTGGAAAAGCATCAGATAGACTCGGCATTAACCCTAAGTACTACGGCATCGATCGCCATAGACTCACTGGTTTCCAAAAATATTCTCACACCAGTAATAGACCAGGAAACATACTATGGCGGGATGCGACAAAAGCGAATCCGGACGAACTATAAAGTATTTGGGCCCAATTTAATTAAGCCATCTGTTGTACAGGGGCAGTTTGGGTCCAATCCAATCGAGGACAGGCTTCAGTTCACCCGATATGATGCTTACGGTAATCTGATTAGTGGCGCTAAGGTCGGAGATGCCATTTCGACTTTTATTATGGACTATAAAAGGGATTTCGTCATCGCTTCCGCTATTGGCGCCGATTCAGCGGATGTCGCCTATACCAGCTTCGAGGCCGACGGAAAAGGGAACTGGACGTTTGCGGGCACTCCCGGTACGGATCCAACCGCACCGACCGGTGGCAAGAGCTATCCGGCCGCATCCGTGGTTAGCAAATCGGGCCTGACATCGGCTACTACATACATCGTTTCCATGTGGTGCACGGGGTCTCCTTCAGTGTCCGGAACTGTTTCCTCGAAATCAGTTTGGACTTTAGGCAGCTGGACTTACAAGGAGTTCACGGTAACCGGAATAACCAGTGTGACAATTTCCGGAACCGGCAATATCGACGAGCTGCGTCTTTATCCCGCTAACGCGCAAATGACCACCTATACCTATTCGCCTCTCATCGGCGTAACGGCAAGCAGCGACGCCAATGGCCGGTTAACCACCTACCAGTATGATAGTTTCAACAGGCTGGTTTCGATTAAGGATCAGGATGGCAATATTTTGAAGACGGTCCAGTATCACTACAAGGGCCAGACATTTTAAAAAGATTAATTCAACATCTTATTCAAATCCAAAAGGTTGAACAATGAGAAAATATGTAGGACTAATCTGGTTTTTACCCATGGTACTGTTACCGGTATCTGCTGTTTTCTCGCAGGTAACTATTACCGGCCCAACCTGTGTGGCGACTGGCATGGTTTATCAGTATAATATTACCGGCTCCTGGGATTCCGCGTCGACGATGAGTGTTTGCGTTACCGGGGGCAGTATTGCCGATACAAGCATCAAGGGGAACTGCACACCCGAGAGCGCTCCGCTCGGTGCGGTGCAGGTGATCTGGAGTGCGGGCAGCGGGTCGATCGCGGTTACCAGCTCGAAAGGCAATGCTTCGATCAGTGTGCAGCTGGCGGATGCTCTGCAACCCGGCAGCCCGGATGCAGGAATCCAGATGATCGATTCCGGAGCAGTTCCGGCTACAATTCATTGCTCACCGCCTACGGGAGGCTATTGCAGCCCTTCATACAGCTACCAGTGGCAGCGGTCGTATAATGCCGTGGCCTGGGAAGATATCAGTGGAAAGACTGGCCAGAACCTGGATTTCAGTACAGGGCCTGACCAGTCCACTTATTACCGGCGAAAGACCACGGAGACCGAATCGGGAAGTATCGCGTATTCGCAGCCGGCTCTTGTGGGACTGAATTTCAAGAACAACTAATTACCTCTAACCCTTAAGCTCATGTCATTCATAAACTGTCCGGGAAAAAGAAGACTTGCAGGGCTTCTTGCCATTGCCTGCTTCCTGCTGCTGCCGGGAAAAAACGCATCGGGTCAGACGATTTCGATTTTGGGTGCAAACTGTGTCGTAGCAGGAACTCAATATATATATCATATCACAGGTAGTTATCTCAATGCAACCACCAAGAGCTGGAGCGTAGTGGGCGGAACCATTTCGGGAGCTGCTAACGGCACCCAGGTTACGGTGACATGGACTACCGGAAGCAGCAGGTCCATTAGCATTAATACGACCGGTCCAACAGGCTATGGAAATATGTCCATCGGTTTTTCAAGCGCTTTGGTTCCCGGCACGATCAGCAATACGACGCAAAGCATCAACAACGGCGCCGTACCGGCGACGATCAACTGTTCTGCACCAAGCGGAGGGGATTGCGGAACGCCAACCTACACCTACCAGTGGCAGAGCTCGCCAACCGGTACCAGTGGGTGGACGGATATCAGTGGCGCGACTTCGCAAAACCTGAGCTTCAGCAGCGGCCTTACCCAGACAACATACTATCAAAGGAATGTAACGGTGACGAGCACCGGAGGTACAGGGGTCAGCACCAATAAAGCCACGGTGACCGTTTATCCGGCCATTGTTCCGGGCAGTGTAAACCCAGCTACTCAGGCAACCATCAATTACGGAGCCAATGCTTCGACATTGACCTTGAGCGGCGTGTCAGGCGGAACGAACAGCTATACTTATCAGTGGCAGAGCTCACCAAATGGAACCGGCAGCTGGACGAATATCAGTGGGGCGACCGGCACAACCTATACACCTACAGCCCTTACGGCGACGACTTATTACCATGTAGTGGTGACGAGTAATGGGGCGAGTGCGACCAGCAGTTCGGCTACCGTGACGGTGTATCCGCAAATCGTGGCAGGAAGCATTAGTCCATCGGCTCCGAATATCAATTACAATACCAGTCCCGGTACGCTGACCTTAAGCGGTGTGAGCGGGGGCAGTGGCACATACACTTATCAATGGCAGAGTTCGCCGGACGGAAGCAGCTGGACCAATGTGAGCGGGGCGACAAGCACCACCTACACGCCACCATCGTTAACTGCCACCATCAGGTACCGTGTGGTAGTGACAAGCAACAGCGCCACGGGTAACAGCATAGCCACTATCGTTAACGTATATCAGCAACTTCAACCCGGCGGAGTAAGCCCTTCGACTCAATCAATTAATTATGGAGCCACCGCAACGATGAGCACAACCGGAGTATCGGGAGGAACAGGCATCTATACTTACCGCTGGTTGAATTCTTCTTCCCCGGTTTCGGGATTCGGAGACATTTCCGGTGCCACTTCACCAACATATACCACGCCCGGTTTAACGGTAACGACCTACTACCAGCTCGAAGTAACCAGCAACGGGGTCGTTACCTATTCGACGGTTGGAGCAGTAAATGTATATCCGCAACTGGCCGGTGGCAGCATTTCTCCAAACGGCGGCCAGATCGGGCTGGGCGGTTCGACCGGCACAATGACATTGAGCGGCGTGAGCGGCGGCAATGGAACTTATACTTACCAATGGCAAAGTTCACCGAATGGAAGCACCTGGACAACGATCGGAGGGGCTACTGCAACAACCTACTCGGCAGCCAATGTGACCATATCGACTTACTATCATGTTGTAGTTACCAGTAACGGCGCATCGGCAAACAGTGCCAGCGTTCTTTTTACCGTAAATACAGCCGACAACCTGAATTATATCCGGACCAGGGAAATATTAAAGCCGTTGGTGACTGACATTGCGACCGCCAATGGCCTGACCTCGAATCAGGACGCACATCAAACAACACAGTACTTCGATGGCCTGGGACGGTTGATGCAGACCGTATCGAAACAATCTACTCCGGCGGGACAGGATGAAGTGGCTATGACGGTCTATGACCAGTATGGCCGTGAAGCAACCAAATATCTTCCTTACGTATCAGAGCTGAATGATGGTTTTTATAAGCTCAATGCGTCGGCGGACCAAAGCAGTTTTAACACGGCTCAATTCCCTGGCGAGCAATATTATTATTCCAATATAAGCTTTGAGGCGTCGCCACTGAATCGCCCCCTGGTCACTTATGCCCCCGGAATAAACTGGGTTGGAGCCAGCCGCGGGGTGACACAGCAATATTTGTTCAATCAAACGTCTGACAGCGTGCGAATATGGGATATCGCAGCAGCATCCGGAAGCATACCCAGAACAGACAGCATGTACCGGCCCGGCGCTCTCAGCAAAATGCAGACAACTGACGAAGCGGGGCATTTGGTGATCGAATATAATGACAAGAATAACAGGACCGTATTGAAGAAAGTGCAACTGGCTACATCACCCGGTACAGCTCATGTAGGCTGGCTGAATACTTATTACGTTTATGATAGTCTGGCGAATTTGAGATTTGTAATCCAGCCAAGGGCTATCGACCTGCTCCAGGCTAACGGCACCTGGAACCTCAGTTCACTAACCAACCTGACCAATGAGCTCTGCTTCAGGTATGAATATGACAACCGGAACCGGATGATCATAAAGAAAGTTCCGGGGGCAGGCGAAGTCTGGATGGTCTACGATTCGTGGGACCGTCTGGTGTTAACCCAGGACGCCAACCTGAGGACAACGAACCAATGGTTGTTTACGAAGTATGATGCATTAGATCGGCCTGTGCTGACGGGATTTTATACCGATGCCACACATAATACACAAGCCTTGATGCAGAGTTACCTGACGAGCCAGGGACTCGGAAGATATGAAAGCCGCAGTACGGGAGTACAGTTGGGATACACAACCACGCAGAGCTTCCCGAGCCTGCCTGCGATGACTTATAGCACGACAGACTGGATGACGATCAGTTTCTATGATGATTACTCGGGAGGAAATTTATTTGGATCGACTTATTACACCCGCGACAACAGCAAGGATGGATCTTTTACAACAGCCAGTAATACCGCCTATCCCTATCCGCAGACAGTGAGTGAGGTGACGGCTACCCGCGCTCTGCCTACCATCACCATCGCCCGTATACTGGGAAGTTCAAACTCAGTGTATCATGTTTCCTTCTACGATAGTCGGGGACGGGTAATACAGGTAAAGACCTTCACGGGTACGGAAGCGACCGATGTCGCCTCCAGCCAGTACAGCTTCGATGGCAAGCCGCTGGAGACAGTGGACTATCACCAGAAGGCCGGGACGAATGCGCAGAACCATACGGTGATCACGAAGATGACTTATGATGCCGGCAACCGCCTTTCGACGATAAAGAAGAACATCGATGCGGCGCCATCTGATCAGCTCATCTCGACCAATACATATAACGAGTTAGGTCAGCTGCAAAACAAACAACTCGGCAATAACCTGGATAACCTGGCTTATGCTTACAACGTGAGGGGCTGGCTGACTTCGATCAACAAGAACTTCCTGGCCGGCACGCAGGGGAACTACTTTGGGATGGAGTTGGGCTATGATAAATCGACTTCTGCGGCCGGGGCTACCTATACCGGACTTCAGTACAATGGCAATATTGCGGGCACGGTTTGGAAAACCGCGGGGGATGGTATCGGAAGAAAATATGACTTCACTTACGACAATGTGAACAGGCTCTCGGCTGCCACTTTCACCCAGAACGAGGGGTCGGGATTTGCGCCTTCTGCTACGATGAACTTCAATGTGAGCAATCTCGGTTATGACGGCAACGGTAATATTACGTCAATGAACCAGATGGGCTTCAAGGTAGGAGGATCAGCCACGATCGATCAGCTTTCCTATGTCTACCAGCCTAATTCAAACAAACTGGCCAAGGTAACGGACGCAGTGAGCGATGCGACGACCAAACTGGGAGACTTCCACGACGGCACGAACGGAGCAACGGATGATTACAGCTACGACGCCAACGGCAATCTGACGCTGGACAACAATAAAGCCATCAGCTCCATCACTTACAACTACCTGAACCTGCCGCAGGTGATTACAGTAACCAGCAAGGGCACCATCACCTACACATACGATGCGACGGGGAGCAAGATCAAAAAGACGACAGTTGATAATACGGCAAGCCCATCAAAGACGACGACCACGCTTTATTACGGAGGGTTCGTCTACCAGCAGGACACGCTGCAGTTTATCGCCCATGAAGAAGGCAGGGCAAGATGGGCATACCACAAATACACCAATGGATACAGCGCTTACGGCTTCGAATATGACTACTTCGAAAAGGACCATCTGGGCAATACGAGAGTCCTGCTCACCCAGCAGAAAGACACTGCCAAATACCTGGCCTCAGGAGAAGCGGCCTATAGGTCAACCGAGCCCCTGCTCTTCACCAACCTGGTAGAAACGGCAACCTCAAGAGCAACGGCAGAAGGCTATCCCACCGATGTGACTATCACCAATCCAAATGACACGGTGTTCAAAGTCAACGGAACAACAGGCGGACATAAAATGGGCCCCTCATTACTCCTCAAGGTGATGAGCGGCGACAAGATCGACATTGCCGTTCAGGAATACTACAATACCGGAACGACCACGACCCCCAACAGCTCCGTCACCGATGTACTGGCCTCCCTGGCCACCGGTGTGGTGAACATGACCAGTGGCGGGAAAGGAAGCCTTACCGATCTCAACAATACCGGCGCCAGTCCCATCTACGCCGCCCTGAACAGCTTTATGCCGACGAACGACCCGAACACTTCCGGTAAACCCAAGGCCTATCTGAACTGGATCCTGCTGGACGAACAGCTCAAATACGTGAGCAGTTACCCCCAGAGCGGGGCCGTGGTTGCCGGTTCAGCCGGAACGATCAACACCTTAAGTTATACCGGCATCCCAATAACGAAAAGCGGGTATTTGTATATTTGGGTAAGCAACGAGACTCCCAACTGGAACGTGTTCTTTGACAATCTGAGAGTAGCCCATTACACCGGCCCGATGCTCGAAGAAACCCACTACTATCCCTTCGGACTGACCATGGCGGGAATAAGTTCTAAGGCGCTGAAGCCATACTACACTGAAAACAAATACCGCTGGAATAAAGGAAGTGAACTGCAGAACAAAGAGTTTTCAGATGGGAGTGGGTTGGAGATGTATGAAACGCATTTCAGGGAGCTTGACCCTCAACTCGGCAGGTGGTGGCAGATAGATCCAAAGCCAGATGAATCTCAAACTCTCTACGGTTCGATGGATGATGACCCGATTCTACGTAATGATCCTGATGGTGATTGTCCGACTTGTTTGATAGGAGCTCTTATTGGGGCAGTGGTTGACGTAGCCGTGCAGGTTTCAGTAAATATGGCAAATGGACAAAGTTTTTCTACTGCTGTACATAATATTAACGGAACACAAGTGGCAATAGCAGCGGCTACCGGATTTGTAACTTCGGGAGTGTCAGCGATTTATTCTTCTGCAGCGGCAACCGGAACGACACTTGCAGTATCAGAAGCAACTGTTCAGGCTGGTGTGGTGGGTACAGCATCAGTTGTTAGTCAAGTCAATGATAATATGAGTAAAGGACAGAGTGCAATGAACATATCTCCAGTAAAAGTGGCACTGGATATTGCAACGGATCATGTTGCAACGAATATTTCTAAAGGTGTTCCCACAACCAGCACAACAGCTGCAGAAAGACAACTAAATAGAGCGGAGCGAATTGCTTCAAATGATCCCAAAAGTTCTGGACGAGCGGCAAATGTTCAGCAAGCACAGAATAAAGTAAATAGAATTAAGACTTCTAACACAGTAAAGCAGACAGCGGTAAGCAACACAATCTCTTCCACTGCGAGCGCTGTAACTGGATCATCAAACTCAAGAAGCCAAATGGGATCGACAGCTCCAATTCCAAAACAGGATGCTACTGCCCTAAAAAAGCCATATATTATAAGGTTATGAATATTAGATCTATTTGGATTATAGCCGCTTGTCTTGATATCCTGGTATTGATCATTATCTGTATGTCCTTTAATGCAGATTATCAAGTATACACAAAAGGCGAGATTTGCAAAGTCGTTATCAAATCTCTCCCTTCTCTAAATAACGGCATGATGTATTTTTACAGCGATAAGATTGTAGACTACACCCGGGTTAACGGTAGCTTTAGACTTTCTCATCAGGTTGGCGATACCATTGAATTAAAATATCTACCAGGGTTTGATCATCACTTTTTATTTGTTAATGAAAATCCACTTCCTGTTGGAGTTGGGTTAATAATTTTTCTTGTTTTTTGTTTTGGCGCGTTCATTACATATGCTTTTCGAAAAGAGCCACCCGCTATTAGACTTCCATGGAAAAGAAACGTAAGGTAAAAAACGGTAGGGCAATGCTGTACAAACTTTGTTGCATAGTTTCATTATTTTCAGTCGTTACATTTACTGGTTACGGGCAAATGGGTGGCAAGTTTGTTATGCAGCGAAAGCTACTCTCAGTGAAAAAGAAATGAATTTTGCCGGTACCATCCTGCGATAATGACCTCAGCAAAATTTCAAATGACGGATCAGGTCGATAAAATATTTCGCGGACCAGATGGAGACCGTCTTATCGTCTGGAATGAACTTGATGATGTCTTCCTTAATCCGGCTGAAGGAAACGTCCCGTATCTTTGCCTCAAGCAACGCAATAAGCTGTTCCCGACTAATTTTTTTCTCTTTCCAATCTCCACTGTCCTGCGCCCTTGCCTTAAAATGTTCCAGGTGAAGCGGCACGCCTTTGCGGATATACCATTCCAGGTCGAACCAGTCGCGGCCCTTTACCCTGTCGCGCCATTTCCTGAACAGCAACGCATGCATCTTGCCGGCAAACAGGTCGGGGAGGCTAAAGCATTTTACGTAGAATGAATATGGCCTGATCATCAATTTTTCTTCAGTTGAAAATCCTTTTGGCGGATGAGTGTCTACTTCGATCTTGATTTTTATTTCCGGCCGCAGCCCCAACTTTTCCTGGGGAATGACGCCCTGAAGAATCAGTTCCTTCCAGGTGGTATCGGCTTTCAGGAAGGCTGAATCCACGGCTGTCTGCTTTGTCTTTTTCTTTTCGGTAACGCTCACCCGCATGCCTAACGCTTCGAATTCTTCCTGCATCCTGTCCAGGTAAGACTGCAGAGAGAACCTGTCATCTCTTGCCAGCAATGAAAAATCCAGGTCTTCCGAGAAGCGCGGAAGCTTGTAGAAAATGCGCAGCGCAGTTCCTCCGTAAAAAGCGGCTTTTTCAAAAAAGCCGGCACGTTCCAGTCCGGCCAGCGCGATTTCCTGCATGATCTCGCGGAGAGCCTGTTCTGCAGAAGCATTATCCTTCGGATGATACGTATCGAGCCATTCGCGAATCATAGATCAGGTAGCGCTTTGATTAAGAACTCGAGGCTTCGCTGCTTGGGAGCATCTTTTAACCATCCGGCTATTGCTTCCGGATTTATTTTGCGCAATTGATCAGGATCCATCCGCATATCTTCGATCAACCAGCTACGAGCCTGATCCAGGCTCCGGAAATTCAGCGCCGATGTGGCAATGATCTTATCGCAAACTGCCTTTTCGGGTCTTGCGACCAATGCGTACTGACCCGGCGCCAGTTCCACCCTTTGCTGACCAAAGGCGTAATAGGGAAGGGGCAGATGCCAATAGCTGAAGCGGCCGACTTTTGTCTGATATGTCTTGGAGCGCGCTGTTGTGACCGAAGTGACTTCAAATACCTGCTCGGGGATTAGTCGCCAATAACTCAGGGCGGTTTCCAGTGAAACATAGCTTGGGCCGAGCAGGTGGCTAGCCAGCAGAAAAGGTTCCGGCCCCCTGACGCGCGACCGGTCGCCCGGCACGAAAATACCGCGCCTGACCTGAGTTAGTTTCTGCTGACGAACAAGATCGCTGATCTTATCCCAGGGACGCTTATAGTCCTTAAGCAGTGAAAGCAACAACTGACGGGTCAACGGCTGCCCCTGCAGAGGTGCTAATGATTCAATGAAATCAGTTGTCATTTTACGACCAGAATACCGGATTATTTCCGATGTCTAATACATAAATTTACAATAATAGCTATAAATTGTTCATAATATCGGAAAAATTCCGATAAATAGTGCAAAAACTCTCAATCGTTACATGTTAAGAGGTATGGATAAAAATCCTATCTGACACGCCGGGGGAGTTTATCGAAGGCTGTCATCAAACCCTCGGCACGGCACGACGCTCCACACCATCCAGCACTTCGCGGAGGAAGCGGGTTGATTCTTTTTCGGTGTTGGCCATATCGTAGAGGGTGATCTTGTCGAGCAGCTGGTCGACGGTGAACTGGATCATTTTCCAGAGCGAACGCGCGGAGCAGTCGACGGAGTTCGTGCAGAGTTTCAGCTCACCGGAGTGCATGCCGCAGAAGTCCTGGTCGAAGAGCAGGCCGCCGAGCGCCTTCAGCACCTCACGAATTCGGATTTCCTTAGCGGGTTTGGCCAGCACATAGCCGCCTTTGTTTCCGGGCGTGCTGTTGATGAAGCCCGCCATGCGCAGCGTGCGCGTCAGCTTGGCGACGTAATGAATGGTCAGGCCCTCCGTTTTGCTGAGCTGGGGAATGCTCATGCCTTCCGCAGTCTGGCATCCGGCAATGCGGATCAGAATGCGTAAACCAAATTCTTCCTGTGCGGTTATTTTCATTACATCGGTTTATCAGGTCTATAACATGCCCAGCTCAAGCTGAGCGGTTTCAGACATCATGCTTCTATCCCAGGGTGGCGTCCAGGTAACGGAAACATGCACGTCGTTGACGCCTTCAATCTCACGAACCTTCTGGTCCACTTCAATGGGCAGCGACTGAGCCGCAGGGCAGCTGGGCGCCGTCAGCGTCATCACGATCTGCACATTGCTGATGGGCAGCACGTTCACTTCATATACGAGGCCCATCTCGTAAATATTCACCGGGATCTCCGGATCGTAAATCGTCCGCAGACAATCAATCACTTTTTCTTTCAGCTCTTCTTCGTTCATATACTTTGCGGTATTGAACCGTTTTTGATTTTATAAGCCAGCGCAAATTGCTTCATCTGCTTCACCATCGACAGGAGCCCGTTCGAACGGGTCTGCGCCAGGTGACTGGTCATCCCGATCTGCCCGATGAATTCCAGCCTGTCGTTCAGGATCTCGTCCGGGGTATGTCCCGACAAAACCCTAATCAGCATGCTGATCAGTCCCTTCACGATCACCGCATCGCTGTCGGCCTTGAAGTAAACTTTGCCATCCCGATAGTCCGACACCAGCCATACGGTTGACTGGCAGCCCTTCACTTTGTTCTCGTCCAGTTTATATTTATCCTCCAGCGGCTCCAGCTTCTTGCCCAGGTCGATGATGTATTCGTATTTGTCGTCCCAGGAATCGAACAGCGAGAATTCTTCAACGATCTCCTGCTGGATTTCGGGAATGGTTTTTTGATCGCTCATGCTCAGGACAGGATTTTTATCGCTTTCTCAAGACCGGCAATCAGCTCATCCACTTCCTCGCGGGTATTGTACACCGCAAAGGAAGCACGCGTCGTGCCCGGAATACCATAACACTGCATCAGCGGTTCGGCGCAATGATGCCCGGTCCTCACCGCAATGCCCCGGTTGTCCAACAGAATACCAAGGTCCTGCGGATGAACGCCGTTAACCACAAAAGAGATCACGCTCACTTTATCCTTAGCCCGACCGATAATTCGCAGCCCGGGCAGTTGCTGCAGTTTCCCGGTCGCATACCAAAGCAGCTCCTGCTCGTGCCGGTGGATTTCTTCCTTGCCGGTGTCCCGGATAAAATCGAGGGCCGTTTTGAATACGATCACATCGGCAATATTCGGCGTGCCCGCTTCGAATTTATAGGGCAGTTCATTATAGGTCGTCTTTGCAAACGTCACTTCTTTGATCATTTCGCCGCCGCCCATGAAAGGAGGCATGGCTTCGAGGAGATGCTTTTTCCCGTACAGCACACCGGCGCCGGTCGGCCCGTAAAGCTTATGCGCGGAGAAGGCAAAGAAGTCGCAGTCCATCGCCTGCACATCGATATCGAGGTGCACGGTTGACTGTGCGCCATCCACCATTACGAGGGCGCCTGCGGCGTGTGCCAGCCGGATGATCTCTTCCACGGGATTGATCGTTCCCAGCGCGTTGGACGCATGCACGATCGACACCAGTTTGGTTTTCGCGCTGAGGAGTTTTTTGAATTCATCCATCAGCAGCTCGCCTTCGTCGCTGATCGGGATCACTTTCAATACCGCCTGCTTTTCTTCGCAAACGATCTGCCAGGGAACGATATTCGAATGATGCTCCATGGTGGAAACGATCACTTCGTCGCCGGCCCGCAGATTCTTTCGCGCCCAGGTATAAGCCACCAGGTTGATGCTTTCGGTGGTACCCCGGGTAAATATGATCTCTTCGCGATGAGCCGCGTGAATGAATTCCCGGACGGTATCGCGGGTAGCTTCGAATGCCGCGGTCGCTTCTTCAGCCAGGGTATGAATGCCCCGGTGAATGTTTGCGTTATAATAAGTATAGTAATGAACCAGCGCATCGATCACCACCTGCGGCTTCTGCGATGTGGCCGCATTGTCGAAGTACACCAGCGGCCTGCCCTTCACTTTCCGGTTCAGCACAGGAAATTGTTCGCGAATGGCCGCGATGTCCAGCGTTTTGTTTATGGTGGCAGAAGGCATCATGCGATATCTGATTCTAACCGTTCGATAATCTGTTGTTCAATATAGTTCCGGATGGGAGCGGGGCTGATATGCTCCAGGACGTCGGCAACATAAGCGCGCAGCAGAAGATTCCGTGCCGTCTTCTCCGGGATGCCGCGCGACTGCAAATAAAACAGGCCATCCTCGTTCAGGCGCCCCACCGTACAGCCGTGGGTGCATTTAACATCGTCGGCGAATATCTCAAGCTGCGGCTTGGTATTCACGCTGGCGCCGTCGGACAATAGTATGTTCTTGTTCGACTGGTAGGCATTGGTCTTCTGCGCCTGCTGGCGTACAAATATTTTTCCATTGAATACGCCGGTGGAATGACCACTCAATATGCCTTTGTACAATTCATTGCTAAAGCAGTTGGGCTGCACATTGTCGACCACGGTATGGTTGTCGATATGGCTCTGACCGGTCTGAAAATACAGGCCGTACAGATGCGCTTCGCAGTTTTTTGCATCGAGCACGAGGTTGAGGTTATTCCTCACCAGTCCTCCGTTCAGCGAAACGGTTACCGTATGCACATAGCTCTTTCCGGCCTGGCGGATATGCGTGGTGTTTACCTGGTTCGACTGCTCGCCGTCGTTCTGGATTTTATAGTATTCCAGGCGGGCGTCCTTTTCAACCGTCACTTCCATGATCTGGTTGGTGAAGCTCTGGTTCGTACCGAGGGTGATATAAGTCTCCACCAGTTGCACATGCGCGTTCTGCGCAATATGGATCAGGCTGCGGGGCTGTGCGAGAATATTGGCCGCACGCGCATTCGTGATGTTATAGATATAAACCGGATGCTCGACCACCTGCCCCTTCCGGATATGCAGGAAGATGCCGCCCTGGATGAACGCGGTGTTCAAAGCATGGATGCCGTCCTTGATGTATTTGCCACTTTGTCCGAGCTCATGCTTCACCAGTTCGGCGAATTCGTTCGACGCAGCTTCTTCCAAAGGAACCACGGTCAGGTCTGCCGAACGAATGGCCGAGAGGGCGGGGGAGTAGATACCGTTGATGAAGACCAGCTCGTTTGCGGCTTCATGTCCCGGCAGGCGGAGTGACTGCAGGTCTTCTGCGCTCAATCCGGATGAACCGGAGGCGGGCAGCTGATAGTCTTTGCTGAAGAGTCCGGCGACGCGCGTATATTTCCACTCTTCATTCCGGGTACCCGGCAGTCCCAGCCTGTTGAAATCTGCAAAAGCTTCCCGGCGCAGGCCGGCCAGGTGGCCTTTCTGTGCCAGCGCTTCTTCGTTAAACCGTTCTTTGATATGTTCGATCGTGTTCATGTATAATTAATTCATTCCGGTTCACACCGTTTCTACTGCACCGATCTCGTGCTTGATAAAATCGTATCCTCTTTCTTCCAGTTCCAGGGCCAGTTCCTTGGTTCCCGACTTCACGATCCTTCCGTTATACAGCACGTGTACAAAATCGGGTACGATATAGTCGAGCAGGCGCTGGTAGTGCGTCACCACGAGCACGGCGTTGTCTTTGTTGCGTAGTTTGTTGACCCCGTTGGAGACGATGCGGATGGCGTCGATATCGAGCCCTGAGTCAGTCTCATCGAGAATAGCCAGTTTAGGTTCCAGCATGGCCATCTGGAATACTTCGTTTCTTTTCTTTTCACCGCCGGAGAACCCTTCGTTGAGGGGGCGGCTGAGGAGCGACTGGTCCATATTCATCAAGGCCATTTTTTCCTTCATCAGTTTCAGGAAGGCAACGGCGTCGAGCGGATCCTGGCCGCGGTATTTCCGTATTTCGTTAACGGCCGTCTTGATAAAATTCACGGTGCTCAGTCCCGGAATTTCCACCGGGTACTGGAAAGCGAGAAAGAGCCCTTCGCCTGCTCTCTTTTCAGGAGCGAGGTCCAGCAGGTTCTTTCCAAAAAACTCCACGCTGCCTTCTGTCACTTCATAATCTTCCCGCCCGGCGAGTACATTGGCCAGCGTGCTCTTGCCCGATCCGTTTGGCCCCATGATGGCATGCACTTCGCCCGCCTTAATATCGAGGTTGATGCCTTTTAAAATCTTCTTGTCTTCAATCCCCGCATGCAAATTCTGAATGGATAACATAGTTTTTTATCTTGCTTTATGTTGAATACGCTTTTTAATGTGGAGATAATGTGGTAATGTGGAAATGTGATAATGTGTAGATGAACTGGTCTAACACATTTTCATATTTTCACATTTTCATATACTCTTTTATATTTTCACATCTTCACATTATCACATTTATTAACCTACGCTTCCTTCCAAACTGATCGCCAGCAGCTTTTGGGCTTCGATGGCAAATTCCATCGGCAGGTGGTTCATCACCTCCTTCGCAAATCCGTTGATGATGAGCGCCACGGCTGTTTCCGTGGAGATGCCCCGCTGGTTGCAGTAGAAGATCTGGTCTTCCCCGATCTTGGACGTGGTGGCTTCGTGTTCAACCACCGCCGTCGGATTTTTTACTTCGATGTAGGGGAAGGTATGCGCCCCGCATTTATCGCCCAGCAGCAGGGAATCGCATTGGGAGAAATTACGCGCGTTCTTCGCGTTCCTGCCCACATGCACCAGTCCCCGGTAACTATTGTTGCTGAACCCGGCGGAAATGCCTTTGGAGACGATGCGGCTGCGGGTATGCTTACCCAGGTGCATCATCTTGGTACCGGTATCGGCCTGCTGGAAATTATTGGTCACCGCGACGGAGTAGAACTCGCCCGTGGAATGATCGCCTTTCAGGATCACGCTCGGGTATTTCCAGGTAATGGCTGAACCGGTTTCCACCTGGGTCCAGGAGATCTTGGAATGATTTCCCCGGCAGATGCCGCGCTTGGTAACGAAATTGTACACGCCACCCCTGCCTTCCTTGTCGCCCGGGTACCAGTTCTGCACGGTCGAATATTTTATTTCTGCGTTGTCTAAGGCCACCAGTTCCACCACCGCCGCATGCAATTGATTCTCGTCGCGCATCGGCGCCGTACAGCCTTCGAGATAGCTCACATAGCTGCCCGCTTCCGCAATGATCAGCGTTCTTTCGAACTGGCCGGTGTTCTCGGCGTTGATCCGGAAATAGGTGGAAAGCTCCATCGGGCAGCGGACGCCCCTGGGAATATAGCAGAATGAACCGTCGCTGAAGACTGCCGAGTTCAGGGCGGCA
This sequence comes from Puia sp., assembly GCA_035548895.1. Taxonomy (GTDB): domain Bacteria; phylum Bacteroidota; class Bacteroidia; order Chitinophagales; family Chitinophagaceae; genus Puia. The sequence continues at coordinate 16,518 of DASZRP010000168.1, forward strand.
AAATAGTTGTCGGTTACCGGAACCACGGAGCTCAGGTATTCCCGTACCAGCTCCGGATGCTCGCGAATGGCTTCGCTGATGGAACAGAAGATGATACCCAGTTCGGCTAACTGGCTCTTAAATGAAGTGCCTATGGAGACGCTGTCGATCACCGCGTCGACGGCAACCCCGCTCAGCCGTTTCTGCTCGTCCAAGGATATGCCCAGCTTTTCGAAGGTCTTCCGCAGCTCGGGATCTACCTCGTCCAGGCTCTTGGGGTTGACCTTCTGCTTCGGGGCGGAGTAATAGATAATATCCTGATAATTAATAGGGGGGAACTTAACATTGGCCCATTCCGGGGATTTCATGGTCAGCCACTGGCGGTAAGCCTTGAGGCGCCATTCCAGCATCCATTCCGGTTCCTGCTTCTTGGCGGAAATAAAGCGGATCACGTCTTCGTTCAGGCCCATCGGGGCTTCTTCCGCTTCGATCTGGGTGACAAAGCCGTATTTGTAGTCGCTGAAAACCGTCTTCTCAATCGTGCTCAGGTCGTTATCCGCCTCATTCACTTTCCCTGGGTAAGTTTCTGGATTCATGGTGCAAAGTTACGAATCAGTTTATACAAAAAAGTATAAACAGGAAATTTCTTTAAAGGTTCAGTTTATCGGGGTTTTTCGACCAATTGTGGGAAAAAAGCGCTGTGACACCGGAATTGCCTCCGGTTCACCGGTCCAAATCCTGTTAAGTTTCGGCCGGTGAGTCAACCGGCTCCGGGATATACCTGTTGAAATTGAAAAATCTCACGGACGGTAGCCCGACCGTGTCCAAAGTAATATTCGGAAATTAATTAATCGATCCGGCGATCAATCAGCCAAGGTTCAGATAACCGCGCCGGGGATATAAAATATCCTCGGCTGTTTCGTATCCTTCATTTGCAATGTGAATCCGCTTTCTCTCTTTCTTTCTTTTCGTCCTGACGTAATGAACAATCAACACGGTCGTTACCGCAATGCCTGCCACCATTACCCATTTTCTGGTTTTCATCGAAAAATGTTATCGTTCTGAATAAAGACCCGGGGGGTTGTTATTTACGCGAAATTAATTTAAACTATTTTTATAGGGTGATTTTTTAGGCTTCATCAGATCATCTGCAAAATTCAACTGCTCATGTTACCTCAATACAAGAGTCTGCCGTTTTATCACAAGCTGGCAATGGTGCTGATCAGTCTGATCGCGCTGGGATGGCTGGTGATTCTGGCGAAGGACCTGTTAAGCCCGGTTATTTTTTCCTGTCTTTTTTCCATTTTGCTGCTTCCTTTAGCTTCTTTCCTGGAACGCCGGTTGCGTTTGCCGAGGGGCCTGGCGTCCATGCTGGCGGTATTGATCCTGTTAGCCATCGTATCGCTGCTTATCTATGTAGTGGGCACGCAAATTGGTTCCCTGGCGGAGGACTGGCCGCAGTTCAAGCAACAGTTGGCGTCGACCTTGTCGGACCTGCAGCACTGGATTTCCAGGAAGTATCATATTACCATACACAAACAGTTGAATTATGTGCAGTCGGCCACCGATAAAGTGTTAGAATCGGGTGGCGCCATCGTCGGCTCAACCATTCTTTCCATTTCCTCCATGCTGCTGTTCCTGATCTTCACGTTTATTTTTACTTTCTTTTTCCTGGCTTATCGCCGGCTGATCATGACTTTCCTGGTCGATGTGTTCATGGAAGAAAATGCGGCCACGGTTCAGGAGATCGTAAAGAATGTTCAGTTTATCCTGCGGAAATATATTATCGGGCTGCTTATTGAAATGGCGGTAGTCGCCACCATCGTTTGCCTCGCTTTCTGGGCGCTGAATGTGAAATACGCTATTCTGCTGGGACTGCTGACCGGTCTCTTCAATATCATTCCCTATATCGGCATTTTCACGGCTATGCTGCTGAGCGTACTGATCACGTTTGCCACGGCGGCCACGGCAGGGAAGATTCTGCTGGTGTTGATCAGCCTGATCGTCACCCACCTGATCGACAGCAATGTACTGCTGCCGGTGATCGTGGGCTCCAAAGTGAAGATCAATCCACTGGTTACCGTACTGGGCGTTGTGCTTGGAGAAATGATCTGGGGAATATCCGGCATGTTCCTGTCCATCCCGGTGATCGCTGTAATGAAAATTATTTTCGACCGGGTAGAAAGCCTGAGGCCCTGGGGCATGTTATTGGGTGAAGAGGCCAATCATGCCCACTATAAAGGAAAAGCGATCGAATTACCGGTTGCTTCTCCGCCCGAAGACAGTCAGCCGCCGGCTTCGTCGTGACCGGATAAAACGAATTAAAAATCATCGTCCGACTGATCCGGGTTCGCCGCGTATTCTTTAAAGATCCGGATCGTACGCTCCACGGATTCCTGAACTTCTTTTTTATCGAGCAACTGCACATGGTAGAGACCGTTAGGCTGGACGCCGGCTAATATTTCATATTTCGGTCCGCTCGCAATATATGGGTTCTGCGCCCGGAGAACCGGTTGCATCTGGTGCTCGATAGCCAGTTTTTCGAGCTCGTCGCGGGTAAGATCTGCAATTTCAATTGACATGCTGTACGGTTTTTCCAAATATCGCATATTCTCTCACTACTGTATTGCAGAAAGCCAAGTTTCTTTCAAAACAATTGTTAACGGGTGTTGAAAAAACAAATACTGCGTGTTACCCGGTATTGAGTAGGGTGATTTTACCCTATGCTCCAGGGTTAAATCACCCTTGTTTTTTTAAGGTTGATAAGCAAGCGTTGCTGTTTTGTTTCCGATCATCAGATCGAAATCGCCGGCTTCGGTCACGGTCTTCAGTGCCGCATTGACGAAGGCCAGATCATGCCGGTCGATGGTGAACGTTACAGTTTTCGACTCGCCTGCTTTCAGGAAGATCTTCTGAAAAGCGCGCAGGCGTTTCATGCTTGGTGTAATACTGGCATAATGCTGATGAGAATACAGTTCCACGGTATGCTTGCCGTCGCGGCTCCCCGAGTTTCTAACGGAGATGCTTACCTGTATTTTACCATCGCCTTTGAATGAAGCGGCGCTCAGGCGGATATCGCCGTATTCAAACTGCGTATAGCTGAGCCCCCAGCCGAACGGGAACAGCGGATCATAACCGTCCCAGGTCATGTCCGAGTTGAAGATCTCGCGAACATCTTCGGTGCGCTTGCGATCGTAGAGCACCATTTCGCCCATGCTGCGCGGATAGGAGTATGGCAATAATCCGTCGGGATTATAATCGCCGCTGAGCACATCGGCAAGGGCTTCCGCCGTTTTCCGGCCAGACCAGTAAACGGTCACCATCCCCTGCATCAGCGGTTCAATGGAAGTGATAAAACGGGGCCTGCCTTCCGCCAGCACCAGCACGACAGGCTTGCCGGTTGAGGCTGCCGCGCGGGCCAGTGCAATTTGTGCATCCGGGAGGGCAAGATCGCGGATTACACCGGGGCTTTCTGCATAAGCATTTTCTCCAAGGCAAAGCACAATGACATCGGCGCCGTTTGCAGCGGCTTTGAGCTTTGCGGTGTCGAGATTATCAGGACTGTCGAACCCAGGGCTTCCAACGACCTGCACCTGCGCTGCGCCAAATTTTTCGGTGAGCGCCTGAGCGATGTTACGGCTGTCTTTCGGATACCATCTTTCGTCTTTCCCCTGCCAGGTATAAGACCAGCATCCGTTCAATGCGGAAATGCTTTGCGCAGTCGGGCCGGCCACAAGGATCTTTTTATCTTTCGAAAGCGGCAGCAGGTTGTTCTGGTTCTTGAGCAGGGTGATGGCTTCATGCGCGGCGTCGAGCGCTAAAGACTGGTATTCCGGTTTTCCGAAATTGGCTTCGGCGCCTTTCTCCGGATAGGGATTATCAAACAATCCCAGCGCAAATTTCAGGATGAGTATGCGTCGTACGGCCTCGTCAATCCGGTTCATCGACACTTCCTTTTTTTCGACAGCTTCTTTCAGCAGGTCAAAAAAAGAAAAATCACTCGGCACCATGCTCATGTCTACTCCGGCATTTACAGCCAGCACCACAGCCTGTCGCGGGCTCGACGCCACGAGGTGCCTGGTGTGCAGGCGAATGATATCTTCCCAATCGCTGACGACGACGCCTTCAAATCCCAGTTCCTTGCGCAATACATCGGTCAGCAGATAATGACTGGCATGAACCGGAGTGCCGTTGATCTCTCCGGAATTGACCATGATGGTGGCTGCGCCTGCTTTAATGGCTTCGCGGAATTGCGGCAGGTAATATTCCCGGAGCTCGATTTCCGGTACATAGGCTGGTGTTCTGTCCTTCCCGGTTCTCGGTGCAGAATAAGCGAGGTAATGTTTCATGCTGCAGGCCACGGCAGTCGGGCTGGTAAGTCCATCTTCCTGGTAGGCACGGACAGCGGCCAGGCCCAGGGTTTTGCCGATATAGACATCTTCTCCGTAGGTTTCAGGGAAACGTGACCAAAGGGGCTGGCGCCCGCAATCGAGCACCGGCGCGAAGTTCCAGCGAACGCCCGAGGCCCGCAATTCTTTTGCGGTTACTTTGGCTGCTGCTGCGACAAGCTGCGGGTTTCGGGTTGCTGCCATTGCGATGCTCTGCGGAAACAGGGTAGCATCCAGCGTATAAGTCTGACCGTGAATGCCATCCAGCCCATATAGAACCGGAATTTTCAGCCTGCTTTTCAGGGCTTCGTCCTGGATAGCAGTTTGTATATCGCGCCAGGTCTGCATCGAAAAAGCATGAACGGTGGTATTCAGTATAGACCCGACTTTATAATCGAGTACCGCTTTTTTCAGGGCTTCCGGGTCAAGCACGCCGTCTTCGTTTCCCCCGCCGCCACGAGCCACTACGGCGAGGGCGACCTGCGTCATTTGTCCGATCTTCTCGTCGAGCGTCATCTGTTTGAGCAGGGCGTCGGCCTGTTGTTTATAGCGGGGATTGGTAATTTGCGCGGTGCAGCAGAAAGCGAATAAGATCGCAATAACGGCGGGCAGCAATCGTTTCATGTTATAGGCAGTTTATGGTTTGAAGAGTCGTAAAAATAGGGTATCGGCTGCTATTATAGTATGCATCTTTTAGCCATTTTGTGCAGATATTGATGAATTTCCCTTATTTCATCAACACCTCTAAAACCTCAACATGAAAAAGATCTTTTTTTTATCGCTTGCTCTTGTGTTCGGACGAACCGGTTTTTCGCAAACCTTTATGCACGGCGTGGGCGTCGTTACTTTTGTAGAAAGCGCTTCCGGCTATCAGACATCGGCTACCGGCGGCTTCACTTATTCGCCCCGGATCAGTTTTATGGAAACAGACAATTCCTCCCTTTCTGTCGGTATTCCGTTCAGCATCGGGTTTTCCGGTTCTTATTCCTATTCCACTTATGGCGATGAAACCAATACCCTGGGGCTGATGCTCGACGCTCCCCTGATATTTGATTTCAACGTGGGCGCCGGATCAAGCAAAGAGACGGAGAGTCGCTTTGGTTTTTTTGCAGGGGCGGGATTTGGCTACCATGCCAGCTCTTATCGTTATGAAGATTATTACGGCGACTCCTATTCAGATCATGTCGGCGGTTTTGGGCCTGTGGGCAATGCAGGCGTGCGCATTGGCGTTGGCAAGCAATCCAAGAATGTGGAGATCCGTCTTTCCTATATGAAGACGCTGGACGTGACCAAGTCCAATATTTTCGGCCTGGGCGGCATCTTTAATTTCTAAAAGTCAGGATACAGCAGATATTTTTTTCTTTTCTTTTTGAATTCGCCGAGGCGTGGCTCCCAGGATTTCCGGATCTGAGCTTCCGGAGTTCCGGCAATGATCTGCCGCCGGAGATCGGTTGTTCCGGCGAGCCGGTCAAAGCTGCCGATCTGGTTGCTTTGCGAGCGGTCGAAGAATTTCTCTTTTTGCGGGTAAGCAGCGTAGAGTTCGATCAGCCATTGCAGGTTCAGTTGCCGGGTCTTGAAAAACTGGTCAGTGTCGTAATTACGGAGGTCAAGGCCATAGCAAAGCGTATCCTGGTGGAGGGGCGTTTCGCTCATGCCCGGTATGCTTTCCGGCCTGAAGGAGAAAGTGTATTTTCCTTCGAGCGCCGGGGCGCCAAGTACAGTAAACGGAAAATGGGTGCCACGACCCTGGCTGATCACCGTGCCTTCAAAGAGGCAAAGGCTGGGATAAAGCAGTATCGATTGTTGCGAGTTCAGGTTGGGAGATGGCCAAACAGGCAGGATATACCGGGTATTGTGATTATAGTTGGCCACGCGTATAACGGTAAGCTGACAGCGAACATGCTTATCCAGCCAGCCTTCTCCATTGATCATGCCGGCCAGTTCGCCGACCGTCATGCCATGCACGATTGGAATGGGCTGACCGCCGATTCCCGAGTGTAAAGAATCTTCCAGTACAGGGCCATCCACGTAAAATCCATTCGGGTTCGGCCGGTCCAGGATCAGCAGGGGTTTGCGAAAATCTGCACAGGATTGCATGACACGCTGGAGCGTCAGGATATAGGTATAGAAACGCGCACCCACATCCTGGATGTCGAAAACCACGATGTCTACATCGGCGAGGTCGGATTCAGACGGCCTGTTCTTTTTTCCATAAAGAGAGACTATCGGAACGCCTGTTTGCGGATCAAAGCTGTCTGAAACACGGGCGCCATTGCTGGCATTTCCCCTGAAGCCATGCTCCGGACCAAATACTTTTACTATGCGTATGCCGGAATGCAGCAGGCTGTCGACCGTGGGCGTTCCTGCAATCTGGGAAGTGGGGTTAGCCACCAGGGCAACCCGTTTGCCAAGGAGCAGCGGAAAATATTTTTCCGTTTGTTCAGCACCGGTACGGAGTGGATTATGCGTTTGAGACCGGCCGGGTTTAGCAAAGGGTAAGCAGATGATCAGGAACAAGCATTTGAGCCAGAGCAATTTTTGCATATTTTCTTTTAAGGTAACATGAATGTAATGGTGCTTTATACTTTCAGGAGTCCTCTGAACCCTCTCGCCGCATAATACGATTCCGCGCCATTATGATAAAAGAATACTCTTCCGTAACGAAAATCTCCGAATATGGCGCCTCCAAGTTTTCTTACATTGTCAGGACTCCTCAGCCAACTTGAAGTTTTTGCATCAACATGCTCTAACTCCTGCAATTTAAGATACTGTTCTTCATTCAGCATTTCTATTCCCATTTCGCCTGCCATGGCTATAGCGCTGTTTTTGGGTTTAAATTCCTTTCTTGATTTCAGGGCTTCAGCATCGTAACAAAGGCTTCTTCGCCCTTTAGGACTTTCGATGGAACAATCACAAAAAATATAGGAGCCATCCTTTTTATCATAGCCAATAACATCTGGTTCTCCGCCTGTAGTTTCCATTTCATTCAGTGACCATAATTTTTCAGGTTTTGACATTAAACGAGCTTCGACATCATTCCATACAATCCCTTTGTGCCGATGTTTATGTTTATCAAATCGCAATTTTAATGCTTCGATCAATTTGCCGGTTTGACTCTCCGATAGCTTTTTCTTCATATTAGTTTTTCCTGCGAAAGCCGGTTCATTCATATAATGATTTGGCAACTCTTTCGACCAGTGATTTGGGAAGAAGCCAGGCCATGAAAGCGCTCATTTTATTGGCTCCTCCGGTAACGAGCTCCGCCTTCTTTTTAAAAAGTGCGCTCACGGCCAATTGGCCAACCGTTTCCGGGTCCATATTGAAGCGCTCGGCAGCCTTCAGGCCTCTTTCGCCGAGGTTTGCCCGGGTGGCAAAATGCGTGTCAGTTGGCCCGGGGCAGATACAGGTAACCGATACGGGACCGCCGGCCAGTTCAGCACGGAGCCCGCGACTGAAACTAAGGACAAAGGCTTTGGATGCGGCGTAGGCAGAAAGAAAGGGAACGGCCTGATAGGCGGCCGAACTGCCGATGTTCAGTATATATGCGGCCGGCTTATTCCTGAGCCCCGGAAGAAAAAGCCTCGTCATTTTGACCAGAGTCAAAATATTCAGATGCAGCATATTGTCGATCTCTTCCGGTTCATACTTATCGAATGCTCCGCTCAAACCATAACCGGCGTT
>DASZRP010000169.1:0-9992 GCA_035548895.1 Puia sp.
GCTGCAATTGTTGAAAGAAACCCCGGGACTGGAAGACATTCCGGTAATCCTGTTTACGGGAAAAAACTTTTCAATAACGGAAGAAAGCCGGCTCCGGCGCTACGTAGATTCCATTGTGATTAAAACTGCGCATGGATATGAGCGGATATTGGACGAAGTATCGATATTTCTTCACGTCGTTGGTGAAAACGACAGGCAGGAACCTGTCGCCTCGCCGTTAGCGAAACTGGGCGCATTGGACGATGTGTTGAAGGGACGTACGGCCCTGGTTGCAGATGATGATATTCGCAATATATTTTCCCTGACTAAAGTGCTGGAACAGCACAAAATGAAAGTCATTCCGGCAATCGATGGCAACGAAGCGCTGGGTCTCCTGAAGGCTAATCCGGAGATCCGCATCATCCTGATGGATATGATGATGCCTGAAATGGATGGATTTGAAAGCATCAGGAAAATCAGGCAAATCCCCAAATACAAAAACCTGCCCATTATTGCCGTAACGGCCAAGGCAATGACCGGCGACCGGGAAAAATGCATCAGCGCCGGAGCGTCGGACTATATTTCAAAGCCTGTCGATATCGATCAGTTGCTTTCGCTGTTACGCATCTGGCTTTATGAGTGAACGAAGCTAAAAAACAATGATTAGAGATCAGGAAATGGATCTGCTTTTAAATGATCTCATAGATCGTTACGGGTACGATTTCACCGGTTATGCCGGGGCATCATTAAAAAGAAGGATAAACCGCCTTTACCAGCTGGATCGCTTTCCCAGCTTCGCCGAGTTTCGTTTCAGGGTATACAATGATCCGGAATACCTTCGGCGACTCATCGAGGAATTGACGGTAAACGTTACGGAGATGTTGCGTGATCCGCATTTTTACAAAGCGCTCCGGGAAGAAGTGATCCCGGTGCTTGCTACCTATCCCTTTATTCGCATCTGGCATGCAGGCTGTTCAACGGGAGAAGAAGTGTATTCGATGGCCATCATGCTGTCAGAAGCAGGATTATTGCAGAAATCGCTGCTATATGCAACCGATATTAACCCCAGGGTTTTGGAAAAGGCAAAGAAAGGTCTGTTCCCTGCTAATCTGATAAAAAAATACGCGGAAAATTATATCCTGTCCGGCGGCACAAAGGATTTTTCGTCTTATTATATCGCTAATTACAACCTCGCCAAATTTGATGGTGCGCTCAGTCAACGGATGATTTTTGCCACCCATAACCTGGTGTCTGATTCTTCGTTCAATGAGTTTCAGTTGATTCTTTGCCGGAACACCCTGATCTATTTTGAACGCGAACTGCAAGCCCGGGTATTGCAATTATTCGATAACAGTCTGGAAATGCTGGGATACCTCGCGCTTGGTTCCAAAGAGTCGCTAAAGTTTTCTTCAATTGCAGGTAAATTCAAACAGGTTTCGCCTAACCAGAAAATATGGCGCAAGATCAGGTAAATGCTGCATGCACTACTTGCGCTTACGGAAGACTCCGTACCTGAATAGCCCGGGATACAACACCCTCGAGCTCGTCAATCTCAAATGGTTTCTGCAGATAGAATTCAGCGCCCGCTTCATCGGCCAGCTCCCGTATATTTAGATTGGCGCTGAAAAAAATAACCGGGATGTTTTTAAACTGCTCGCTGCTTTTGATCAGTTGTGTTGCCTTAACCCCTCCGGCGTCGGGAATCCAGTTGTCCATCAGGATAACATCCGGAGCAAACCGCGCTACCTCGGCTAAAATGGCATTGCACCGGGAACAGCTGCCAACATCATACTGCCTGGATTTCAAAACAATGGTACAGACTTCAAGCAGTTCCCGATCATCGTCGAATATCATGACTCTCCCAGGCATAAGGTCAAATTAATTTTTGCAGAACAATTCAAAAATAAGGCAAAATGCCTTTTTTACAGCATCACTTTACAACCATATTAGCACTTCCATCGATTCTCCTTTATTTCAAATTGCTTATTTTCGTCGCGTTCAATATTTCATATAACCGATGAAAAAATTCCTTTTTGCTGCAGCATTGATTTCGTTTTTTGCCTTCGGGGCCAAGGCACAGTCGACCTACCAAAGCGCAATTGGCGCGAGGTTGGGAACGGGATATGCCGACTTGTTGTCCGCTTCGTATAAAACTTTTCTGGCTGAATCGCCGAGCGCCATCGAATTTAACTTTGGGTTCAGGCCGTCTTATCAGACATACGATGATTTGAATCTGGCCCTTTCAGCCGCATACCAATTCCATGTTCCTATACCCGCCGTGGACGGATTGCAATGGTTTATTGGCGGTGGCATAACGGGATATTATACTTTTTCCAGTTATAACAGCTATGAGGGTTTTGGGCTGGGTATTTTTCCGACGGGCGGTGTAGACTATAAATTTGCTGATATTCCACTGAATCTGTCCGTCGACCTCAGACCCACCATACGGATCGTTTCACCGTCTGTTTACGATTATAGTAATTTTTATTTTGGGAATTTTGGCGTGTCCGCCAGGTATACGCTCAGATAGATCAGGCCGACGACCGGAAATTCATGAACTACTCAGATCACCATGATCAGCGATTCGACAGGTTGAAAGTTTGTGTCGTTATCCCAACCTACAACAATGCCGGAACTTTGGATCGGGTGTTGAACGATGTGTATCAATATACCAGCCATATCCTGGTTGTCAATGACGGCTCAACAGATACTACTGCGAACGTTCTTGCCCGGTGGCCGCAGTTGGCCACGGTAAGCTATCTACCGAACCGGGGCAAAGGGTATGCGCTCAGGCAGGGATTTAAAGAAGCAACGGAAATGGGTTATGACTATGCGGTGACCATCGATGCGGACGGCCAGCATTTTGCCAGTGACTTGCCCGCTTTCTTAAATGCGCTTGAAGAAAGCCCGGGAGCCTTGTTTATCGGCACAAGAAATATGAACCAGCAAGGCGTGCCGGCAAAAAGCAGCTTCGGAAACCGGTTTTCGAATTTTTGGTTCTATGTGGAAACCGGACTTAAACTACCGGATACCCAGTCCGGCTACCGGCTCTATCCGGTATGCCGCCTCCAATCCATGAAGTTCTTCACCCGGAAGTATGAGTTCGAAATTGAAGTGATCGTCCGTGCTGCATGGAAGGGGATTCCGGTTAAAGCGGTTCCGGTTTCTGTTTACTATCCGCCGGCATCAGAGCGGGTTTCCCATTTTCGTCCCTTTAGGGATTTTACCCGGATCAGCATATTGAACACGGTACTGGTACCCATCGCCTTATTTTATATTCATCCCCGAAATTTTTTCCGGAGAATATTCGTCCAACGCAACTGGTGGCCATCTTTGATGCAGGAATTGTTTCATCCCCACCAGAGCGATGCCCGCAAATCCTTTTCCGCCGGCTTCGGTGTCTTTATGGGCATAGTGCCGATCTGGGGCTTTCAGCTCATCGCCGCGATCTTCCTATCAGTGATTTTCAGATTGAACAAAGTGCTGGTCATCGTTTTCGCCAACATTAGCATACCGCCGATGATCCCGCTCATCATCTACGCGAGTTATCGCGCAGGCGCCATCTGGATGCCCCGGCATTCGGAGAAAATCTCTTTTAGCAAAACCCTCAGTTTGTCTGCCATTCGTTATAATTTCAGCCAATATCTGGCCGGCAGCCTGATACTTGCCCTGCTGGCTGGCACGGTCACGGGTCTGTTGACCTTCCTGGCACTTAAGATCTTTAAGAAAAAGCAGGGCAGGGCAGCGTAAAAAATGGCGAAACCTTTCGTTTATATATATCAATACTTTTCAAAGAACCGGCTGATTTTTTTTGCCGTTCTCATAGCGTTTTTCCTGATCCCCGGCTACTTCGCATCGAGAATCAGGCCGGAAGAAGATATTTCAAAAATACTGCCCAGGGACCGCCAGACGGAAAAACTAAGCGAGATACTACAGAATGCCAGGTTTGCCGATAAGTTGGTCCTGATGGTTTCACTAAAGGATAGCAACCAAAGTGACCCGGCAACGCTGGCTGCTTTTGCAGATTCCTTTGCAGAAAAACTGCAGCAGCAATATCCCGGATATGTTCGCGAAGTGGAAAGCCGCATCAATGATAGCTTGTTTCCCCGGCTGATACAAATTTTGCAGGATCACCTGCCGGTATTTCTCGATGAGGATGACTATCGCGCTATGGATACCCTGGTTAATTCCGGCGTATTGCGTAATACACTGATGCAGGATCGCCATACCCTGGTATCGCCCGCCGGCATGGTCATGAAATTCCTGATCGCCCGCGATCCTGTCGGTATCAGCTCCCTGGCGCTGAAGAAGCTAAGGCAGATCCAGTACGATGAGAATTTTGATCTTTATGAAGGTCATGTCCTGACGCGCGACGGCAAAACCCTGATGGTGTTTATTTCTCCGGTTTTTCCGCCAGACAATACCGGTAAGAATGAAGTATTGCTGAACGGCATCGACGGCATCATCGACAATCTGCAAAGCGCCGCATTTCCAGTCGCGCAGGCTGATTATTTTGGCGCTGTCGCCGTTTCCGAAGGAAATGCCAGGCAGCTCAGGAAGGATTCTTTTCTTACGCTTGGCCTGACCCTCAGCTTTCTGATCATCTTTATCTCCTGGTATTTCAAAAGGAAACGGGCGCCCATTGTCATCCTGCTGCCCGTGGTATTTGGCGCCTTGTTTTCACTCGCGCTCATTTATCTCATCAAAGGAAGTATCTCTGTCATCGCCCTGGCCGCCGGCTCCGTGGTACTCGGCATCGCCATCAATTATTCCCTTCATGTCTATAATCATTTCCGGCATAGCGGCGACATGCGAACCGTGATTGAAGATCTGGCCTTTCCACTGACCATCGGGGGGCTGACCACCATCGGCCGATTTCTTGCCCTGCAATTTGTCCGGTCAGATATGCTCAAGGACCTTGGCCTCTTTGCCGCCTTTAGCCTGATCGGCGCATCGCTGGGCTCGCTGATCTTCCTGCCACAGCTCATCGCGCCAATACGGAAGACCAATGCCGGTGTCGAAACTGAAAAAGAAAAATCATGGATTGCACGCCTCGCGGCACTGCACCCGGAAAAAAACCGCTACCTGGTTGCCATTATACTGGCGCTGACAGTCGTCTTCTCCTTCACCATGGGAAAAGTGAGCTTTGATCAGGATATGATGCACATGAATTTCATGTCCGACCGGTTAAAGAAAACAGAGGCCCGGCTCAACCGGATCAACGAATACAGCCTTCGTTCGGTTTACATGGTTACCGAAGGAAAGGATTTCGACGATGCATTGCAAAACCAGGAAGCACTAAATAATAAAATAGACAGCCTTCAGCAGAAGAATATCATCCGTAAAACATCGGGCGCCTTTCGGCTGATGGTTTCGAATGAACTTCAGCAACAACGAATAGCGGAATGGGAGCGCTATTGGACCCGGTCGAAAAAAGACAGTCTGCTTCAGGCCTTGCAGCGAACGGGAGATTCGCTCGGGTTCAGCGCCAATGCCTTTATTCCTTTTTCAGCCCTGCTCAATAAAAAATATGAACCGTTGGACAGCAACGCAAGGGCAATCATGGTCAGCGCAGTGGCAGCCAATTATATTTTGTCAAAACCCGGAAAAACATCCCTGGTAACCCTGCTGAAAGTTGCCGATTCCGACCGGGCTGCCGTTTATCATAGCTTTTCCAATGAACCGAAGGCTACCGTGATCGATCGCCAGTACTTTGCTTCGAAGCTGGCCAATATCGTCAGCGCCGATTTCAGTCAAATCGGCTGGATGACCTCGATTCTGGTTTTCCTGGTCCTCCTGATTACCTATGGAAGGATCGAACTTACCCTCGCTTCTTTTATTCCAATGTTTATCGCTTTCATCTGGATCCTGGGCATCATGGGTATGGCAGGTCTCCAATTCAATATCGTCAATATCATTTTATCTGCACTCATTTTCGGTTTGGGTGATGACTATAGTCTCTTCATTATGGACGGGCTGCTGCAGGAATACCGGACCGGCAAAAAGAACCTTCCGTCCTATAAATCGTCGATCGTATTGTCGGCCATCACCACACTGGCCGGTCTTGGCGTACTGATATTTGCCAGGCATCCCGCCCTTCGATCCATTGCCCTGATTTCTATTACCGGCATTCTGAGCGTAGTCTTTATTTCGCAGATATTGATTCCCTGGATTTTCAACCTCCTGATCACTAACCGTGTTCGAAATGGACGGTTCCCGTGGACGGCCTCAAGTCTGGTCAAATCTGTTTTTTCACTCAGCTATTTTGCCATCGGAAGCTGGATCGTTACGGCCTGCGGCATTGTGCTCACGGCAAATGGAAAAACGAAAAATGAAAAGCTCAAGCGGATCTATCACGCCATTCTTTCGTTTTATACCTGGTCCGTACTATATATTATGGGCAATGTAAAGAAGAAGCTGATTAATCCTCAGCAGGAAACCTTTTACAAACCGGCTGTAATTATTGCCAATCACCAATCCTTCCTCGACATCCTCGTGGTTACACTGATCTACCCGCCGGTGATCTTGCTCACCAACGAATGGGTCTGGAATTCTCCGTTATTCGGCAAGCTGGTCAGGCTCGCGGATTATTATCCTGTTGCTGAAGGAGTGGAACAAGGCATGCCCCTGTTTGAGGATCGTGTGAAAGCCGGCTACTCCATCGTGGTCTTTCCCGAAGGCACGCGTTCAACCGACGACCGGATCAAGCGTTTCCACAAAGGCGCATTCTTCATCGCCGAAAAGCTTGGGCTAGACCTGCTGCCGCTGTTGATCCACGGCACCTCTTACACCATGTCGAAAAGTGATTTTATGCTGAAAGATGGATATGTCACTATGAAACTGCTTCCGCGGATTCAGGCCACAGATCTTTCCTTCGGCGCCAATTATACAGAAAGGGCTAAACGCGTAGGGCGTTATTTCCGGGAGCAGTACGAATGTTTGAAGCGAAGCAGCGAACAGCCGTTCTATTTCCGGGAGCAGCTCATCCGCAATTATCTTTATAAAGGGCCCGTGCTGGAATGGTATGCAAAATTCAAGACGAGATCGGAACGCAACTATCAGCCGATTCATGACCTGTTGCCGGAGAAGGGGCTTATCCTGGATCTGGGCTGCGGATACGGGTTCATGAGCTACATGCTGCATTTTGTATCACCGGAAAGAAAGATCATCGGCTACGACTACGATGAGGATAAGGTAGCGGTGGCCAACCACTGCTTCAGCCGCGACGAATACATCCATTTTGAACAGGCTGATGTTTCGAAGCTGGAACCTCAACCGGCCGTCGGCATCATCTTGTCGGATGTGCTGCATTATCTGAAACCAGAGCAGCAGATCGCCCTGTTGGAACGAGCCATCGTTAATCTCGAGCCAAACGGAGTGCTGTTGATCCGGGAAGGAGATCGCGATCTGGAAAAACGGCACAAGGGAACCCGGTTTTCCGAATTCCTCTCCACCCGTTTTTTTACCTTCAACAAAACCGCCGGCAGGCTGCATTTTATGTCGGGCAATACTATCCGGGAGCTGGCAGCGCGGAGGAATATGTCCTGCCGCATGGTAGATGATTCAAAATATACCTCGAATCTGATTTTCGTCATCACCCATCCCGGTTCAAATGAAAAGATTTGACGTACTGATCATCGGTAGTGGCATGGGCGGACTGGTCTGCGCCAATGTACTCGCCCGGGAAGGATACCGGGTTTGCGTGGTGGAAAGAAATAAACAATTTGGCGGGTGCCTTCAGGTCTATGCGCGCAACAAAGTGATTTTTGATGCAGGTGTTCATTATTTAGGCGGCCTCGACAAAGGCCAGAATCTTCATCAGATTTTCAAATGGCTGGGCGTACTGGATAAACTTCGCCTGGAACGGATGGATGAAAACTTCGACCAGATCCTGTTTGATAGTGATGAAAAAAGCTATCCCATCGCCCAGGGCTATGATGCGTTCATCCGGCATCTGGTTGAAATATTCCCTGGCGAAGAATCCGCCATTCGCAAATATTGCGAAACCATTATTTCAGTTTGCGACCAGTTCCCCATGTACCGGCTTCGCACACAAGAGGCCAGCAAAACCGAAGCCCTGGCCAGCTCTGCAAAGCAGTTTATAGAAGGGCTGACGAATAATGAAAAGCTCCGGGCCGTGTTAGCCGGAAATATTATGCTGTACGCCGGCCACGGCGATAAAACGCCGCTATACGTACATGCACTGACGGTGAACAGTTATATTGAAAGCGCCTGGCGCTGTATTAACGGCGGTTCGCAGATCACCAAAGCGCTTACCGCCAATATCCATGCGGCAGGCGGGACCTTATTGCGCAACAGCGAAGTAGCCGGACTTCATGAAACAGGCGGCAGGATTTCGCATGTTCTGCTGAAAGACGGAACGACGATCGAAGCCGATCATTTTATTTCTAATACCACGCCGGCCAATACCTACCGGCTCACCAACAGTCGTTTTATTCGCCCGGCGACCAGAAATCGCCTGGAGCAGGAAACGCAAACCGTCTCTTCATTCGTACTGAATATCGTGTTCAAACCGAATTGCTTTCCCTATGTAAAACACAATTACTATTATCATAAAGCGGGAACGCTCTGGAATATGCAGGACTACAAGTCGGGCGATTGGCCGCTTGGATATGCCATATACCTCTCTTCATCATCGCATACGAAGGAATTTGCCGATGGGATGACTATTTTTGCATATATGCGTTATGAAGAGGTCGAGCCCTGGTCTGCTGCTTTCAATACCGTTGCCCATCCCGGAGATCGCGGTGAAGGATATGTAGCATTTAAGAAGCAGCGGGCAGAACAACTGCTGAACCGGATAGAAGAGAAGTTTCCCGGTATCCGGAACTGCATCAAAACCTATTACGCAGCCACTCCCTTGTCGTACCGTGACTATATCGGAAATGACGATGGGAATTTATATGGTGTTGAAAAAGATTACAGGACGCCAATGGCTTCCCTGATTTCGCCGAGAACCAGGATCCCCAATCTCTATCTGACAGGTCAGAGCCTCAATCTCCACGGTATCCTGGGCACCGCGATCAGCGGGTTGATCACAGCGTCTGCATTGACGGGAAAAAACGATTTCATTGAAAAGATAAGAAATGCCTGAACGAAGAAAACTGCGCAGAAGAATCGCTTGGATACTGGGAATTATTTTTCTTTTGTTCCTGGTCCTGATCGTATATGTTGTTATTGTTTCGAAGGTCAGTCCCCCGGAAGTGAAGGACCAGTCCGCCCTCAACTGGCAACGCAGGGAACCCTCGCCCGGCTTCTACACTTTAAAAAACAGCTGGCTCCGGAAAAGCAACTCAGGGCTTTATGAAATGTATGTGGAAGGTCCTCCTTACGAGCGCGGTGTTATCAATGGAAAACTCAGTAAAGAGTTATTGCAAAAACAGGAGGAATATTTTAACGATCAGATCGAAAAGATGATCCCTTCCCGGTTCTACTTGCATTTTCTCAAATACTTTATCGGGTGGTTCAACCGGCACCTCGATCACTATGTGCTCCCGGAGTTCAAGAAAGAGATCTACGGCATTTCCGCCTCGGCAGATGAGCGCTACGATTATATTGGCAGCAATTACCAACGTATTTTGAATTATCACGCGGCTCACGATATCGGTCATGCGCTGCAGAATCTTGCACTGGTGGGATGCACTTCTTTCGGTACCTGGGGCAGCCGTTCGGCCGACAGCAATATGATCATCGGACGGAATTTCGATTTCTATGTCGGCGACCATTTTGCCGAGAACAAGATTGTGGCTTTTGTGAAGCCCAGCGAAGGGCATAAGTTCATGTCGGTTACCTGGGGCGGCTTTATCGGTGTGGTTTCCGGAATGAATGATAAGGGGCTGACCGTAACCATTAATGCGGCTAAATCCGAAATACCTACCGGCTCGGCCACACCGGTATCCCTGGTCGCCCGTGAGATTCTGCAATATGCAGAAAACATTCAGCAGGCCGAAGCCATCGCTAAAAAAAGAAAGATGTTTGTTTCGGAATCTTTT
>DASZRP010000170.1:0-2558 GCA_035548895.1 Puia sp.
CTATAGCCCGCTCCTGCATCTTGATCCTGCTTTCGAACTGGCCTGCCAGTTTGCTTTTGCCAACCGGACAAGCACACAAATACCGAGAGACGGTTCAGACCCGGCCACCATGCAGCGATACCCCGTTGGGTTCGATTCTTATAAGCCGGACGGAGCTTTTCTACTGATTTTCCAGTTGCTGCCTTTCAGAGGAAATATTTATGTAAACACCGGGCTGAGCGGAAAAGGCACAGCCATTCTGGAAGGGTCCAATCTCGACCTTGATCAAATGGATGAGGTGACAGCCGAAATACTAAGGGCCTTTGTCTGATGCAAGGATCGGCATTTCATGGATTCCTGTTATCGCATGACCTAAAGACCCATTGAAGGTCCCGGCACTTCACTTTATCTACCTGCGCCGGAAAGACCTGGCAAATGGCATTTGTGAAATAATGAAGCCCCTTATTCTGCCAGCTCGATCCATACCGGCGCATGATCGCTGGTCTTTTCCCAACCCCGAACATAGCGATCCACACCAGCAGCGGTCAATTGCCTGTCCACTTCCGGGCTCAGCAGAAAATGGTCGATGCGAAGTCCGGCATTGCGTTCGTAAGCATTTCGGAAATAATCCCAGAAAGTATAAATCGTTTCGTTGGGATGAAGTTTCCTGAGCGCGTCCGTCCATCCCTGTTCGACCAGGCTTTTATAGGCCGCCCGCACTTCGGGACGGAAAAGCGCATCGTCTACCCACCGTTCCGGCTTATAGACGTCAAGATCTGTTGGCATTACATTGTAGTCGCCCGCAAGTATCACCGGTGTCCGTTCTGCCAGCAGGCTTCTGGCATGGTCGGTGAACCGCTTAAACCAACCCAGCTTGTAATCGAATTTTGGTCCCGGTGCAGGGTTTCCGTTAGGCAGGTAAAGACAGCCAATACGCAGCCCGTCGATCTTCGCCTCAATATAACGGCTGTGCAAATCTTCCGGATCACCCGGAAGTACACGCCTCACTTCTTCCGGCAAACCGCTGCGCGCCAAAATAGCCACACCGTTCCAGCTTTTCTGTCCATGCCAGATCGCAAAAGAGCCCAGATCCCGGATCGCCTGTTCCGGAAATTTTTCAGCAGGCGCCTTTAATTCCTGGAGACAAACAATATCCGGAGCAGACTCCCTGAGCCATTGAAGCAATACAGGCAAACGGCCGTTTACTCCATTTACATTATAGGTTGCTATTTTCACGATCAATTTATTTTAGAAAACCATCGGGGCATCGGGTCAGGAATTATCTGCTTTGCAATTTAGCGCCAAATTATAAGCGGCGGATCCTTGTCCGAAAAATTGCTGAGCTTTACCGTCGAAAACAAAACAACTATGGGCCGTGTTCAGATCAAAAAAGAAACGTTCGATTTCCTGAAGGCTTTATCAAAACACAATAACCGGGAATGGTTCAATAAGCATAAAGAAAATTATCGTGAGGCGCATGACAATATTATCGCTTTCACCGACGCCCTGCTTGAAACCATGAACCGGCACGACAGGATAGAAAATACGTCCGGCCGGGAAAGCCTGTTCCGGATCTATCGCGATATCCGCTTTTCAAAAGATAAAACTCCTTATAACATTTGCTGGCACGGTTCCTTCAAAAGAGCCACCCGGAAATTGCGCGGAGGATATTATTTCCATCTGAGCCCGGGCAATTCTTTTCTCGCAGGCGGGTTCTGGAACCCGGAGCCGAAAGATCTGAAACGTATCCGCGAAGATATCGACATGCACTACGAAGATTGGGGAAAGATGCTCAGAGACCGCACGCTGACCCGGACTTTCGGTAAGCTGGTCGGGGAACAGGTTGCCACGGTTCCGCGCGGGTTCGATAAAAGCCATCCCGCCATCGACCTGATCCGAAACAAACAGTTTGTGCTTAAACACCCCTTCACCGATCAGGAAGTATATGGCAGCGGTTTCGTGGAAAAAGCGAATGATACATTCAGAAAAATGCGGCCGTTTTTTGATTACATGAGCGAGGTGTTGACCACCGACGCTAATGGTGTGCCACTGATTGAAGACTGAACACCTAGTCGCTCCTTCCTGTGGGCACGCTTTCATGCGAAGGATGATCGTGACCGGTAGTATGAAAGAACCGGAGTCTCTCTTTCAACCGGTGCGCCTTTGAAGTCAGATACAAAAAAACCTTATGCTCCAGGCTATGGTGCAGGGGAAGCAGCATGGCGATCAACACGATCTTTATCGCGAGCACTTTCCATGGCTCGCCATGTGTAATTTCATGTATTTGCCTATCGAGGAGCAGGGTGATAAATTCGAAAAGGAATATAAATGCAAAAAATCCCATGGCCCGGATCACCGAAGCTGACATTTTGAATACTCCGAAAACAACGAGCACAATGAATAAAAAGGCCAGTGCTGCTGTAATACCCATGTATTGCAGGTTATCGCGGCGCTGCAACCGGATCGCTTCCTGTTCTTTCTGTTGGGCAGCGCGCCGGTTGGCATCGGCTATTTCGACGCTGAGCAGATCTTTCTGTTTCCCGAGCGAGTCCAGCGTATTCTTGTACTGCGTGTTCAGG
>DASZRP010000171.1:0-9843 GCA_035548895.1 Puia sp.
CTCTATGGCCTCAGCGGACCGGTGGAAGTAGCCGGGAAGCTGTACAAGGCGCCCGAGATCAACGGCGATATGCCAGGCATTGGTCACAATACCGACTATAGCGACGAAGATATCGCCCAGGTAATGAGTTATATCCGGAATTCCTGGCAAAATAAGGCAGAGACGATCAACGCTTCAGATATACGGCAGGTGAGAGACCGGTTTAAAGATCGCCAGAATTCATTCACTATGGATGAACTTAAAAAACTAAAATAGGAGCCATGGAAAAGAAAATATTGCGTGCAGGTATCGTCGGCTCGGGGTTCGCTGCCGCCTTTCATTACGATGCCCTGCTGCGCGTGTCTGCCGTGCGCGCAGATATTGTCGGGGCTTATTCCACTAATGAGAAAAAACTGCTGCCATTTACTACTACCCGGAACATCAAAGCCTTTGGAAGCCTCGATGAGCTGATCGACCAGTCGGATGTGGTTCATGTCTGCACCCCGCCAGTGACCCATGCACCCATCGCCATTGCCGCCCTGAAAAAAAACAAAACGGTGATCGTGGAGAAACCCTTTACCGGATACTTCGGAGATGGCAGTGAAGGCTTTAACGGTGACCGGTTCCCGAAGCAGGAGGGATTGGAGCGGGCCATGCAAAACGTTCGTGCTATGCTCGATGCAGAAGCAGTGGGCAGCGGACGCATTCTCTATGCGGAGAACTGGGTCTATGCCCCCGCAATACAAAAAGAAAAAGAGTTGTTGCAAAAAACGGGCGCCCAGATCCTTTGGATGCATGGGGAGGAAGCGCATTCCGGCTCTCACTCGCTGACCTATGGGCAATGGAAATTCTCCGGCGGCGGATCGCTGATCGGCAAGGGCTGTCACCCGCTGTCGGCTGCACTTTACCTGAAGCAGGTGGAAGGTCTTGCCCGGAACGGCAAATCCATTCGTCCCGCTTCGATCTCGGCCCGCACGCATGCCATCACCCGTATGCCTTCGTTTAAGGATGAGGGTTACCTAAGAACGACTTATCAGGACACGGAGGACTTTGCCGCGCTGCATATCGTATTTGAGGATGGAACCATCGCAGACCTCTTTGCAAGCGAGCTGGTGCTTGGCGGCGTGCATAACTGGATCGAAGTGAACACGACCAATCACAGGACCATCTGCAATATCAATCCCAACAACGCCATGCAGGCCTATACGCCGGCTGCCAAACACTTCAATGATATTTATGTGGTAGAGAAAACGGAAACCAAGCAGGGCTGGTCGTTCATGTCGCCCGACGAAGCCTGGTTCACCGGCTATCAGCAGGAAATGGAAGCCTTCTACCGCTCTGTGGCTTTCGATGAGCCGGTGGAAGCCAATAGCCGGCTCGCCGCCGATACCATTGCTACTATCTACGCGGGTTACCTGAGCGCTGAAAGGAAGGGCGCGGAAGTAGAGATCAGCCTGCTCTAAGGGATCTCCCTTATGGCGAAATAGTTCAGTAAACGCGGTCACTTATCGGGAGAAGGCTTTGCCGTCTGAGAGAGCTGGTCAATTAGTGAATCAATCCGATTGGCATACTCTTTTAACTGATCCTGGTAAGCGGGGACTCCTTCCTGTACCGCTTTTTGCAGCACCGCATTCTGTTCAATGCGCAGATCACAGTAACGAAGCAGGATCTTGTTACGCACGTGCAACTGCGGCGGAAGATCGTGTTTATCCAGATCGACAATCAAGTCTCTGTCGGCCTGCCAGTAATAAAGACTTCTCTCTTTAAGTTCATCCAGGAGTTTTTCCTTCGGTGTGTTGGCAGGCATTTTAAGCGCTTCCATAGCCTGCGATTCCCTGGAAAAGAAAAGTTTCATTTGCGCGACATAATCTTCTCGCGTTAACCTGTTACTGTTCCGGTTACCGGCATTACCCGGTTGGCCAGGGTCTTGATTACCGCTGACCAGATCCATGTTCTGATATTCCATTTTAGTTTTTCTGGCGAGGTTCCCGCAAACGATATCTCCGGCGAGAAAAAGCAGCGCTATGGTCGTTACCGGTACTACGAGCTTCCACCTGTCATTCACGGTACTACTTAACGAAGGGTAAAACGAGTACCCGACGATCATTCCCGAAAGCAGTCCGCCGATATGAGCTGCACTATCGATATTCCCTTTCAAACCATTCAGCAGGTTGTAGGCTACAAAAACAGCAATGCTGGAAAGAAGCGTTGTTCGGATCGTTTTTTCTATAAGGTTTGTGGTCAGCATCGCCAGGAAAACGCCGTACATGCCGAAAATGGCGCCGGAAGCTCCGGCGCTTACCGTCATCGGATGCCAGTAAATACTGGCTACGCTGGCAATGAACCCTGTGACGAAGTAGGCAATCGCAAAACGCACGCTGCCCAGGCGGGGCTCCAACAGCACGCCAACATATAGCAGGGCGTACATATTGAAAAGCAGGTGCAGGATGCCAATATGCAGAAAAATATTGGTCAGCAGCCGCCATAGCTGACCGCTGACCGTGTATGGTCTCAGGTTAGCTCCCCAATGCAGCAGGGTCAGTGCATCGGGTGCAAGCAGGCTCACGCCTGAAAAGGCCATCACCAAAAAAATAAGCAGGTTGAGGTCTATGATGAGAGGGGTTATAAAAAATCCTTTCTTCGGCACAAAGAGCGAGAAGAAACCCGTATTCTCTTTTGCTAAAGGTGAATCCGGTTCGTCGTATGTTGCCTCGTCGGTGGGCGGCTCTTCCTGCGACAGTTCCTGAGCTCTCAAATCCAGCGCTTCCGCCGTATAGTGAAGCATGGCCTCTCCGATCCGGAATTGAAACCCTTCGACATTATTCTTATTGCGTCCCCAGTCCAGGATCTCCGGCGCTATGCTCCTGCTTTTAATATTTACCACCTGGTCTTCCACGATAACTTCTACCTGTTCATTTGCTTTTGTTTGCCGGTAGGTGGTGATCGCGGTAAATCCATCGGCATTTCGGCTAACGATCTTCCAGGTCATCAGTACTGCGGTGTCATGAGCCAATGCCAGGAATTGCTCTTTGGTCAGACTGCTAATGGCAAAAGCAGTCGAATAGCTTGGGTGAAGGCCAATAGCCATGATTTAGGGGTTAAGGTTTTGGGGTAGTTAAATTGGGGTAACTAAATATAGCAGAAACACACTAAAACTAAAAGCAATGCCGGAATATTTTTTCTTTG
Source organism: Puia sp. (assembly GCA_035548895.1). Taxonomy (GTDB): domain Bacteria; phylum Bacteroidota; class Bacteroidia; order Chitinophagales; family Chitinophagaceae; genus Puia. The sequence continues at coordinate 3,166 of DASZRP010000171.1, forward strand.
AAACGATTAATGGTAAACCCTTAGTCAATCTGCATAAGAAAAAATTAAACCCGACTCATTTACCGATTCGATCTCAGCATAGACCGAAAAGCTATGTCTATTCTGTAAAACGCGTCGCCTTTTTGGGGTCTTTGTCCTAATCTTGTATCAAGTAACCTCCAGTCTATGAAATCAAAATTATCGCTGACTGTTGTGCTCCTGATGAGCCTTATTGGAGTTCTCTCATGCACTAAGAATAACATCTCTGGCAATCCTATGGTGAAATATACGATCAACGACACGACTTTTGAGATATCGGGAATCCTGGATAGCGACCCATCTAATCCCGGATATGGCACCCAAGCTACAAGAGCGATCACAAGCGGTTCACCTGTCGACACGCTGTACACGATCAATACAGTAGCTGGCGTCGGGAACGCGTTAATATTGGCAGTAAACGCAGGCGACTTCGGAGTGAACGATTACACCATGCCAAATGTCTTTCTATCTATTTCTATTAACAGCAATACGTATGAAGCAGCACCTGGCGTTACTGACGACCTTGTTGTGACTGTTACTTCAATTAATCATGGCCTTGTCGACGGAACATTCAGCGGTACATTGGAGTCTGGAGGTAATAAATATTTGTCCATTACCGGCGAATTTCATGATATCAGGTTCGAGCCTCATCAATAATCAACGGCGTCAATAAAATCGTGTTCACCGATTAAATACCGCGGTATTCCGAAAATTGCATGCTTAGCAATAACGGCACGGAATTTTTCGTTAGCCTTGGCACAAAACAACCTTTAACCATCATGAAATCATTTAAACTGCCTCTGGTAGCAGTCTTCATGGGCGCTACCATCATGTTCTTCTCTTGTTCTAAAAGCAACAATTCGAAATCGTCTGGTAATGCCGAATTCAAGTATACCGTAAGCGGCAAAACCTACGATGTTTCCGGTCAGCTTGCCGGCAATCCGACTAACCCAACCTATGGCATCAACGCCCTGGAGGCGATTATTACTGGTCCTCCCAGTGACACGCTTTTTTACATCACTTCCCTCACCGATCAGCAAAACTTCGGCGCATTGAGCATACATGTTGGAGAGATAACGGCAAAAACCTATAGCCCGGACGACTGCTTATTGGAAATAGCCATTAACGGCAAGGACTATGCTGGTGGAAGTATCTACACTCAGGATCTCTCTGTAACCGTTACTTCTGTTCATGACGGTTTGGTTGACGGGACTTTCAGTGGTACGGTTGATACTGGCAATAGCGATGCAGTTTCCGTAACCAACGGCGAGTTTCACAATATCAAGTTTTCCACGGTTACCGAATAACGGTAACCAGGAATAATTTATTCTAAGCAGGCTCGAAAAGCCTGCTTTTTTGCATTTATAAACGGCAGCGAACAATTAACCTGCGTACTTTTGACCCAAACCTAAAAAAACATGTTATGAAACCCCTCCTCTTCCCGTTGTTAGCGGGACTGCTGTTGACTTCCTGCAATCAGCCGGCATCATCCACAGAAAACCAGTCACAACAGCCCGCAAAAGATTCCGTTACTGCTGCAACTGTTAAACCCTCAATTCGAAAAGTACTCACCGCGGCGGAACAGCAGGCGCTATCGCCGGATTCCATTCTGCAAAGCCTGATCGATGGCAATAAACGGTTCGCCGTCGACAAGATGACTGCAAGGAATGATTCGGCAATGGTTCAGGATGCCGTCAGCGGTCAGCATCCAATGGCGGTAGTTCTTTCCTGTATCGACAGCCGGGTGCCCGTAGAAGAAGTTTTTGATAAAGGCATCGGCGACCTTTTTGTTACCCGCGTTGCCGGAAATGTGGTTAATGAAGACATTCTTGGCAGCCTGGAATATAGTTGCCAGGAATCGGGCGCGAAGCTGATCCTGGTGTTGGGTCACGAATCCTGCGGCGCAATCAAGGCGGCCATCGAGGGCGTGAAACTGGGTAATATCACCGCCATGCTGGCCAAGGTTCAGCCTGCCCTGGCAAAATCGCAGAATTTCAAAGGAGAGAAAACTGTCGAAAACAGCGCCTATGTTGAAGCGGTTGTGAAGAATAATATTCTGAATACCATCGAGCTTATCAAAAAGAAAAGTCCTGTGTTGAAAGCCATGCTCGATAAAGGAGAAATAAAAATGGTCGGCGCTTACTATAGCCTGAAAACCGGCGAAATTACCCTTCTTTAATTCCAGAAATTCCCCTGAGACTTCCAACGGCCGGTTCATTCCCGGCTTCTGGTCCACTGTCCGTTTCCGGTCAATTATGAACGTATTCGTACATTAAACCTGGAGGCCGTTTTGGGTAGCGCCTGAACGACAAGCTTTTCCGTGCTGGCATGGAGGTTGGATGCTTTTGCCCATCACTTCAACCATCCTTTATGTTCAGCAGCTTTTTCAAGACGGCGATCAGGAACCTGTTCCGGAATAAGATCTATTCTTTCATCAACATCGCCGGGTTGAGCCTCGGCCTGGCCTGCGCGATGCTGATTCTACTCTATGTGAAGGATGAAGTTAGCTACGACCGTTTCCATCGCGGTGTCGAAAATATTTACCGTATCGGTATGAAACGCATAAAGCCCGACGGCAGCGTGCAGGGACAGGGTGGCTACACCGGGGTATTGCAGGGCCCTAAATTCACGGCTGCCGTTCCCGAGATCAGGGCCTTTGTGCGTTTATCCAGCGATCGGATGGATATGAAGACAGGCACTGAGATCAAGTCGCAGGAGGTGCTCAAAGTGGATTCCAATTTCTTCTCTGTTTTTTCTTTCCCGCTGATCAGCGGCAATCCGAAGACGGCATTAAAAGAACCGCGGTCGGTGGTTATTTCGGAGGATATGGCGAAGACGCAATTCGGCACCCTGGACGCCATAGGCAAAACGATCCTGTTTAAGAATGACAGCCTTTTCGTGCCTTACCTGGTAACCGGCGTTGCACGCAAATGCCCACAGAATTCATCGATCAAGTTCGATCTGCTGTTGCCCATCAATATTTCCAAAGACGATGAAGCCAACAAGGAAAACTGGATGAACTTCTACATGAATACGTTTGTCGTACTCATGCCTCAGGCCAATTCGCATTCCGTCGAAGCTAAAATAAATACGGCTTATGAACGCGACGCGGCCGCCGTAATCAAAGAAGCAGCTGAAAAATATGGCGACGACGCTAAAACTATCTATAGTCTGCAGGCCTTTACCGACGTACATCTAAGCAAGGACTACCGGGCTGATAATGGTTTGGCCGATGCCAGCAATCCCATGTATGCCTACCTCCTCACCGGCATTGCCTTGTTCATCCTGCTGATCGCCTGTATCAATTTTGTCAACCTCACCGTAGCGCGTTCGGTAAAACGTGCTAAAGAGATCGGCATCCGGAAAGTAGTAGGAGGGGAAAGAAAACAGCTCATCCTCCAGTTCCTGGGTGAATCCTTCGTACTTTGCTTTATCGCCTTCGCATTGGCCATCCTGATCGTGCAGGGATTGCTTCCTGTGTTCAACACCATTTCCAACAAAGCCCTCGCCATTTCCTATCTGTTCGACGCTAAACTGGTGACGGGATATATTCTTCTATTCCTGATCACCGGACTGCTCGCCGGCTTTTATCCCGCGCTGGTACTGTCGGCCTATGATCCGGTAAAAACTCTTTATAGCCGCTTTGTGTTGAATGGAAAAAACTACCTGCAGCAATCGCTCGTCGTATTGCAGTTTGCCCTGGCTTCCTTCCTGATCATCGCCACAGTAACGGTCTCCCTGCAATTCAGGCATCTGACCACCGCTAAACTGGGTTACGATGACAAAAACCTTTTGCTTATTGAAAAACAACACTTAGGCCGGCCGGAAGCCAAACTGATGCGCGAAGAACTGATGAAAAACCCGGGTATTGCAGAAGTGTCTTTCAAGAACGGTGGTAACTGGGGTACGGTAGCCAAAGTGAATGGTGAAAAGCAACAGCCCTTTGCCTATGAAACCGTGGACGAAGACTACCTGCCCATGCTTCAGGTGCCCATCGTCGAAGGGCGTAATTTTTCCAGGGCCCTGTCTTCAGATTCCTCGCATGCCGTGCTCGTGAATGAGGCCTTTGTCCGTGAAGCTGGCTGGAAGCATCCTATCGGCGAGACGGTCGACTTCTGGTACCGAAATGAAAAGACCACCGTGATAGGCGTAGTAAAGGATTATCATTATGAATCTCTGACCCACGAGATCAAACCTCAGCTCTTTACGATGAAACCAGACAATCCACTTGGCGTAATACTTGTTAAACTGAAGCCTGGGATGGAGACTGAAAGCCTGAAATATATCGGGCAGGTCTTCAAACGTCTTTTCCCGATGAGTCCCTATGCTTATGTTTTCAAAGACCAGGAAAATTTAAAAAGCTACGAAGAAGGCGCGCGCTGGAAACGGATCATGCTCTATAGTGCAATCCTTACCATCTTTATTTCCTGCATCGGACTCTTTGGCCTGTCAGTGCTTGCGGTGGAAAAACGCGTGAAGGAAATCGGAATACGTAAAGTATTAGGCGCTTCGGTGAGCGGCGTGGTGACTATTTTATCGAAAGACTTTGTAAAGCTCGTGGTGATTGCCCTGCTGATCGCTATCCCCTGTGGCTGGATCGCCGCCAATCACTGGCTGCAGAGCTTTCCTTACCGCATCAGTCTGAGCTGGTGGATGTTTGCTTCGGCAGGGATCGTGGTCATATTTATCGCCCTGATCACCGTGAGCTTTCAATCTTTCCGCGCCGCTTTAGCCAACCCGGTAAAGTCGTTGAGAACGGAATAAATATTTATAACGAATGAACCGGAGCGATGTATGTGCGCCCCGGTTCACTAAAATATTATTGCAGCGAGACGCGGATGATATCGCTGAGCGGCGGCAGGGTCGTAAATGCATTTGGATTAGGCACCGGTTCGATGGGCTTGCTTTCTTCCAGCGGCGTGCCCGCCAGGTTGAATTGCGTGATGCCAGCGCCCGGGAACTGGTTCACCGCGGTGCCATCGTCGAACAACCCGATATTAAGCGCGCCATTTTCTTTTTCAACTGAATTCAGATCATTCCCTGTGGTAGCGAAGAACCAGTCGTTCGAAAATCCATACATCGTAGCGATAGCGATGTTATCGCCATTTGCCAGATGCAATTGCTGAGAAACTTTCCCGCCGGGCGCTCCATTGATCCTTGGGAGAAGAACCGTGTTGGCCGGGTCTTTCAGCACATAGACATTCTTCACATTGGGTTTATGCTGCAGGCTGGTGGCCAGCACATCGGCATTGCCTTTTTGCGCCAGGTCTTTTAGTCCTTCCCCGCGATCTTTTTCACCCACTGTATAGATAGGGTTAGCATCACCGCGGTACACCACTACCAAAACGGGCGACAAGGGCGTGAATATGCCGGTCATGCCGCTGAGATATGAGCTCAACACTGAATTGTCGCCCATCTCGGCAATATTGGTCAGCCCGTTGGCTGTAGCCTTACCGGCGGAATAAACCGGCTCAGGCAAAAGCAGGTTGCCGCCCGCCACATAGGAAATGGCCCAAACCCCGGGGCTGAAGGGCGTTTCATTGGCGGTTCCTCCCGAATTGTTGGTAATCGTAATGGTGAAGGTGGAATTGCCATTGTAAGCCAGCGAAGCATGCATAAGCTGAGACGCCGGCAGGTAGCTATTGCCGTAGTCGTCCGTTCCGTTCACTTCTTCGATTGCTTTCGCCGTCGATTCAGCAATTCCAGGGTGACTGACACTGGCTCCGGGTTTCTGATTCACCCTGGTCCCATTATCCCATAGCTTAATCGCGGCCGATACATCTCCCGTAATGGGTGTCCCATCATCGTTATACAATTTGATGCCGGGATTTTCCGGGGCAAAGAAAAGATCATTGCTCCAGCCATACATGGTGGCAAAGGTGAGGCGCTGCGCTTTGGCAGCGGAGAAAGTAAAAGACACCGACTGACCTGGAAGTATCACTGGCGGTGTTCCTGTTCCCTGGAAAGTACCGGATTCGACGAGCGGCTTGCTGTCCAGCACGTTCTCAATGGTAATGGTGCCAGACTGCGGGTAAGACCCATTGTTCTTTTTGCATGAGGCGAAGGATGCGGCGAAGAGGGCAAGCAGGATCGCTGCCCGAAAACGGTTTGTTCTCATAATTCATTTTTTTAAGAACCCAAAAGAACAAAGCCGGTATCGCAAAGCGGTCGCAGAATGATAACAAAAGTATCACAGTGCGCTAATCCTGGTTTTATTCAGCAATTTTGCATTCATCTTATTATGGACAGCAAAAAAATACTGATTATCGAAGATGATCCCAATATTATCGAACTGCTCAGGATCCACCTGCACGATCTTGGCTGCAAAGTGGTAGCTGAAAGTCACGGGCAAAAAGGGTTGGCTATCGCAAAGGAGGAAGCTTTCGATCTAATTCTCCTCGACCTGATGTTGCCGGGATTGAACGGCATGGAGATCTGCCGGCGCATCAGGCAAACGGACCGGCAGACGCCCATCCTGATGCTGACCGCCAAGTCGGAGGAGATCGACAAAGTAATGGGACTGGAAATAGGCGCCGACGATTACCTCACCAAGCCTTTCAGTGTGCGGGAGTTCATTGCCCGGGTAAAAGTGATTTTCCGTCGACATGAAGATCGTATCGGTTCATCCGATTCAACTTCCCCTGCTTCGGTTATCCGATG